>JALTRC010000309.1 GCA_026998145.1 Gammaproteobacteria bacterium | reverse complement strand
CCCCTATGCGAATGTGATGCACACCTGCACCGATAAAAACATCCTGATGAATTTTTTTACCTGGAGCCAAAGCTTTCTCTTTTAGTTTTCCACGCAAACTCCAGTGTTCATCCACCAGATTATTATTGACCAGAAAGTGCCTTTTGTTTTCCCCGTCTTCAATATAATATCTGCTGTTTAATGGCTGCGTTAATTGGGACGATTCATGCAGAGGCCGCATTTGCAAACGCAACCAGGCAGGGCCAGCCACCTGCAGTTCCACTGTCTTATCCGCTTCCATCACATAATAATCAAGCGCCACATTATCTTCTTTTTTTCTAAGCCGGGTCAGACCATCATGGGCATTCACAGCTGAATAATCTGCCCGCCATTTTGAACGGCTGCTGGATAGTATTTCCAGCTGCAGAGCCTGCCATTGTGTGATCGCCGATTCTCGAGTCTGCCGGCTTGAAGATAATAAACGCCCCTGTATCTGTTTTGATCTGAGTAAAATATCAAGACTCTGCTCGCCCCATTTTTCTGTCTTTTTCAGATAGTTTTCCGCATCATCATACTGCTTTAATAACAGGGCTTTTAAAGCCAGCCATTTATATTTCTGCCTGCCCTCCATCTTTGACTTAAGCAGGACTTCATCAAAACTTCGCATCCAGCCGCTTTGCAAGGCACTGTATAAAAGTTCATCGGCACTGAATAAATCCGGTGCCAGTAACTGTAGTTGCAGAGCCTGTTTCCAGCGCCCCTCATCTAATAAAACCTTTGCCAGCAGCTGCAGGCTGCTATTCTCAGGCCTGTGCATAAAGAAGGCTGCCGCCAGTGAAATTCTTGCATCCCCTTTATCCTGCAAGCCATAAGCCTCCAGCATATTATTTAACTGTTGATAAATAAAATCACCGGCAAAATCCCCAAAGATAATGGCTTTCTGTAACTGTTGTGATAAACCATGCTGCCCGGTTTTCTTCAGGGCTATAACCAGCTGTTGTAAGGCTCTGTCCTGCCGATTACCGGATGCCTGCGGCCAGAGATCTGACCAGTACTCCAGCGCCAGCAACCATTGTCCGGACTGCATTGCCTCCCTGGCCTGCTGTTCTAAGACATCCAGCTTATCCTTGCTGAGCAAATCCCGGGTATTGGCTGATAACAGCTGCAGGTTTTCCAGCTGGGAGCGATAAGCTGTATTCCAGGATTTAAATACTGGTAACCAGTGATTGATTAGGGCATTCGTATAATCGCCAGCATCCTGCTGCTGTTTATATTTATTTACTGCCAGCAAAAACTCACCTGCTGCATCTGTATTTTGATTTAGCTGATATAAATATTGTGACTCGGACAGTTTATAGGCAAGTGGCTGCCGCAGTTGCAATGACAACCATAAGGCTGGTTTAGCTGACTCCTGCCACAGACGAACTGTTTTGACACCTGGCTTAAGGGGCAGAATAATACTGGCCGGTTTAATTAACGGCAGACTTCCCCTGTCCACCGCCAGCTCACCCAGAACAGAAGTATAGGCTGGCTTTCTATGCAGAACCGCTTCATTGGCCGCTGGATATACATAAGCCTCAGCCCGATTTTTTATAAGATCCAGAATCTTCACAGGCCCATTATCAAGCTGCATATAGATTTTTTTATCAATGCCCGGTGATGCATCATAAACAAGCAGGCGGGCATCTGTCTGTGTATTGTTTTCCACTGGGGAAAAGCTTAATCCATTCCCATCCATTAAATAAAAAGCATCCTGCTTTATACCAGCCAAACGCTCGTGGAAAAATTTTTGTGAAAAATAATACGGAGGCTTATGTTTTGAATACTTAAGACTATCGGTTAAATACCGGAACCAGCGCGACTTATAAGGCGATCCTGCAACAGGTAAAATAGCATTAAAGCCTGTGCGCTGGGCTTTTATTTTTGCCAGCAGTGCATCCTGTTCTTTCTGCACCAGCTTATTAATCAGCGGCTTATTATGCCGGACATTCAAAAGCGCTGGAATATTTTCCGTTTTTTCATTGTCACGAGCCTGGCTCATTAAGGCCTGCTCATATTGATCCATATTAACGGAAGGCTGCCTGAGAACCGCTTCCCTGTCATGCAGCCATAAAATGGATTGCGGTGTATTAATACTGGACCAGTACTGTGTATCCAGCGCGTCTATCTGCATATATATTGTAGATGCGGATATCAGGCTTATTTCATGCGCCCCCTCGGGCAGGGTCAGATATTGTGTTTCAGGAGCAGATACAGTCTTACGCACACCTTTAATGCGCACCGTATGCTTAATATCCTCCCTGAAATATATTTCCCGAGAACGAATCTTTTGCTGCCCCTTATATATATCCAGTATAGATCGTTCCTGATGACGGTAAACTTCATCCATTGGCTGGCGCATGGTAATGGCAATTCTTGTTGGCCCCTGCAGGCTAAACTTAAGTTTCTCACCCGCCGGCATAATATAATGCTGCTGCCAGCCGATATCCGGTATTATTTGTAGATCGGCAGTGGGTAAATCCAGCGGAATACTTTTTTTATAACGCAGCTGGGGTGATAGTACAAACTGTCGTGATGCATACAGGGCCAGTGTACGGCTTTCTGCTGATATATTTTCCAGTTTTGCAATATAAGCCTGCCTGGCGGGCTTCATCAGCAGATTATCTTTCAGGTTTGTCTGACGGGGCTTTTGTTCCATAAACAGCCTGCCATCTGTAGACTGTTGCAGGCGAATAGTATTTAGCCAACGGCTATCGATATTATGACTATCAACAACCCTTAACCAGCTATCGGCTGCCATTAATAACAGCAGCTGTTCGCCGGGTTCCAGTTTTACCCTGTATTGCTGATCCTGTTTTTCAGGTAGTGGACCTGCCAGCCATTCATCACCACCAGTCAGGTTATCCCAGCGTAACTGCAGGCCTGTTGACTCATCAATGGCCAGCTGTAAATCATCCACACTGGCAGGAGCTGGCCGGACCAGTATAAGCATCATAAAGAAACATAAGCTGAATAACTGCCTGTATCTCATTAGAAAATACACCTGCTAAATAAACGCCGCGTCTTTTTTGAACGCTGCAAAAGCTGGCGTGTCCGGAAGCTGAGCTCTATATGCTCAAATCGGCTTCCTTCAAGCCTGCTCAATATTTTCCTGATACGATTCCGGGTACCACCCAGCACAGATATTTCGGCAGGATAAACACGACTGTGTAAACCCGTTGTTTTTTTAATACAGCGAGACTGTTCTAATAATGGATGGTAATTCAATATCGTACCATTACTTAAAATCACATCCACCTGACGGGTTTGCTGGCGCCCGTCAGGGTTAAAACCATGCAACTGTATAACTCTGGCCTGCTGATGATTTTGTGCAAATACCCGACTAAATAGAGAAAACGCCGTGTTTGATTTATGGGCCATGTCCCCATTACGGCGATGCGTGGTATTAATGGCCAGCGCTTTTATATTATTTTCATACATTAACTTAATGGCAATGCTACCAGTGCCTAAATCGTAAAGACTATGGGGCGCCTGTAGCAGTATGGAGCTGGCAGATTTTTTTCTGATAATATAAACCCCATGACCTGAATATGGCGCCCGGGATTCAGAAACCACCAGAAAGTCACCACTTTCATAGGCTGACAGTTTCAAATCCGCCAACTGCTGTTTCAGCTCATGACTTAGTGGCTCTGTAAACAGTTTTTCAAATACTGACTCAAGCTGCTTTAAACGCAATTCATCATAAGCCTGATACTGATCAGAGCGTTTTTCTTTCCAGATATTTTTCAAATCACTGGCAGAGACATATGACATAAACACAATACTCGATAATATAAGCCATAAATGTAAGAACTTAAGCATCTTATTTATCCGCCTCAAGTTCGATATCAGGATATAACTGTCGGCTGGGATAAAGCCCTGCAATCGTTCGTGTTAACACCACATAGGCCGGTATATTATTGGTCACCTCAAGATCAATTGCATATTCCCTGTTTTTTGGCAGATCTCTGCCTAATGGAATAAAGAAGATGCGCT
This sequence comes from Gammaproteobacteria bacterium, assembly GCA_026998145.1. Classification (GTDB taxonomy): domain Bacteria; phylum Pseudomonadota; class Gammaproteobacteria; order SZUA-229; family SZUA-229; genus JALTRC01. Next base: position 99 of record JALTRC010000309.1, on the reverse strand, counting down.
CTGCACCGGCTTCATGTTCAACATTCAACATCAAAGGTTCTGTTGCATTTTCAACCGGCGCCATCTGATAAACACGGCGTGCAATTGTCCAGTCCTGCA
>JALTRC010000308.1 GCA_026998145.1 Gammaproteobacteria bacterium | reverse complement strand
GCATAATATTAATAAGGGTAAAAAAATATCGGGTAATAGATTGCATATTCTGGCTCGTTAATTGGTTACGGTGATATTGAAGCAGGTGGTTTCTGGAGTGGTTGTACCTATGTAGTATGAATAGTTGTAAACAACAATAATATATTCAAGTATTTCTGTATTGCTGCCCAATGTTAGTGTCAGTGTTTCCTTATTCGTATCTGTTGACTCACCAATTCCTACCTGCGCACCATTTAGAAACACTTCGATGTCTGGATCACTCGAGATATCTATATCACCAGAGGCTTCATTTGCTTCAATAGTAACAGGCTGATTTGTCGATAGGCTTAATCTTAAATAACGATTAACCCCCAGCTTATTACCATTTTTATCTTGCAAAGGCGCTCTGTTTTCTGCCGTACTGCATATATTTAGCGTATCACCTACGTTAATAGTTTGATAAAGGGGAAAGATATTATTTGTGCCAGGATTATTCGTGGAGCCTGTTTCAGAATCACCGTATATATCGCTTATATTCTGTATATCCTGCGCAAACGTCAGGCTATCAATGGCATTACTACTGGCAGGGTTCTGGTCTTTTAATGGCTTAATAAAACTAAAAATACTGGTGAGCGCGGCGGTATTTTTCTGCTGATCGATTAATACCTGATATAAAGGCAAAAAACCCATTGATACATTATCACCTGATTCTACGCCATTGCTCTCCGTTTCAGTTCCATCATCATACAGATCATATAAAATCGCCTGCACAGAGCACTCACTATAAAAGCCTTTATTAAAACAGTTGTTGTCATCCACATTAATTTTAAAACCCGACGCCTGAGATGGGCCTGTGGAATCTTTATAAATGGGGTTATCTGTTACCATACCGGAAAAGGCATTCCCAAAACCTTCACCAAAAGCCACCCGCATATCCAGCTTGTCATTGCCACTGTGGGGGCCGCCGATAGAATCGGAACGGGAAAAATAATGTTCAAAATAATGCCCCCATTCATGAATAATCACATGCTCGTCATATTCATCCGTATCACTATTATCATCTCCTAGAATATAAATTTGCGGTTCCTGGGTTTGATCCGGCTGACCAAAAAATGATGATGAAATATTGCCAGCCTTTATATCACTCAGCGTATTACCACCGGTTGAATTATTATTCACACTCCAGTTTAATTTCAGTGCAGGAAACTGTGCTTGCGGTTCAACAGATAATACTTTCTGACGTGCTTTAAAGACACTATCGAGAATAGCAAAAGGTGCAGCAACCCGGTCAGAAGTATAAGCCGGTGCCGATAGATTATTATTAAAGCCGCTACCTGCCAGAAGATTCTTGCTAATATTGGCCTGATCCACATTAAAGGGCGCTGAATCCATGACATAAAGCGCCTGCTCACGGGTATTATCCACAACGGTAAAATCCCAGCCGGGTGTGCTACCAACCTGCTTTAATTCTGCCCTGACCCGCACAATCAAACCCTGCGAACCACCGGGAGCGGTAAGGCTGTATGTTCCATCATTATCATTAGTACTGGCACTGGCTATCACTGTAGCCCCGCACAAAATCTGAATAGTGGCGCCTCTAACAGGTAAAGCCTGTATATTACTGTAATCCAGCGCCCCACTGGCATCCGGCATAACACGCTCATATGTTATCTGCCCGGTAATATTGATATTCGCTCCGCTACCGGATGTACAGGCCACTGTATTATCCGGTGGTACAACCCTGGGGGCATTAGGATCACCAATCGGTAAACTGCCACCACCTCCACTGCTGCTACAGGACTGAAGCAGAATAAGCGCTGTTAAGCCAAGTGTTATTTTTATAAAATGAAAGCCCATAAACATCTTTAAAAGCAAAATAATTAACCGATTATAGTTAACTTTGCTCGTTTTAATTGTGAAAAAATCATACAGTTACATATAAATATTCAATAAGGCATTAAATACCAATGGCTCAATATATATTCACCATGAATGGTGTGGGTAAAATCGTCCCACCTAAAAAGCAGATTCTCAAAGACATTTACCTGAATTTCTTCCCCGGCGCCAAAATCGGCGTACTGGGTTATAACGGTGCGGGTAAATCAACGCTATTACGAATCATGGCCGGTGTGGATACGGACTTTATTGGTGAAGCTCGTCCTCAGGACGGCATTAATATTGGTTACTTGCCCCAGGAGCCGGAACTGGATCCCAGCAAAGATGTAAAAGGCAATGTGGAAGACGGCCTGCAGGAAGTCAAGGATGCCCAGGCACAGCTGGATGCGGTATATGCGGCTTATGCAGAACCGGATGCGGATTTTGATGCACTGGCCGCCGAACAGGCGCGGCTGGAAAATATTATCCAGGCTTCCGACTCCCATAATCTTGAACATAGGCTGGAAGTGGCCGCCGATGCCCTGCGCCTGCCCCCCTGGGATGCAGATGTCACCAAGCTGTCCGGTGGCGAACGCCGCCGTGTGGCCCTGTGCCGCTTGCTGATGTCATCTCCTGATATGCTGATTCTGGATGAACCCACCAACCATCTGGATGCGGAATCCGTGGCCTGGCTGGAACGTTTTCTGCAGGAATACAGCGGCACCGTGGTGGCCGTTACCCACGACCGCTACTTCCTCGACAATGTAGCCGGCTGGATACTGGAACTGGATCGTGGCCACGGCATCCCCTGGGAAGGCAATTATTCCTCCTGGCTGGAGCAGAAAGATGCCCGTCTGGAACAGGAGGAGCGCAAGGAAGCCAATCGCCAGAAGGCTATCAAGGCCGAGCTGGAATGGGTGCGCTCCAATCCCAAGGGTCGCCATGCCAAGAGCAAGGCCCGCATGACGGCCTTTGAAGAACTCTCCTCCAGCGATTACCAAAAACGCAGCGAAACCAAAAGCCTGTATATTCCACCCGGCCCCAGGCTGGGGGATCAGGTTATCGAAGCCAAAGGCATTGCCAAGCGTTTCGGCGACAAGCTGTTATATGAGAACCTCAGTTTCAGCCTGCCAAAAGGTGGTATTGTCGGCATTATCGGCCCCAATGGCGCGGGTAAAACCACCCTGTTCCGCCTGATTACCGGCGAGGAGCAGCCGGACGAGGGGGAATTTATTACCGGCAAAACCGTGCAGACCATGTATGTGGATCAGAGCCGTGATGATCTGGATGGGGATAAAACTGTCTGGGAAGTGATTTCAGATGGTCTAGATAATATTACCGTGGGCAATTACGTCACCAATTCCCGCGCCTATGTGAGCCGCTTTAATTTTAAGGGTGATGCCCAGCAAAAGCTGGTAAAAGATTTATCCGGCGGTGAACGTAACCGGGTACATCTGGCTAAATTACTCAAACAGGGTGGCAATTTACTATTGCTGGACGAGCCCACCAATGATCTGGATGTGGAAACCCTGCGAGCACTGGAAGAAGCCATTTTAGACTTCCCCGGTTGCGTGGTTGTGATCTCACACGATCGCTGGTTCCTGGATCGAATTGCCACCCATATTCTGGCCTTTGAGGGCGACAGTCAGGTGACCTGGTTTGAAGGCAATTATTCTGATTATGAAGAAGACTTAAAACGTCGCCTGGGTGATGACGCGCTCAACCCTCATCGGATAAAATATAAAAAACTGAAATAAATAAGGATATGAAAATGAAAAAACAGACTCAAGCCATCATTGCCAGTATTCTGCTGATGATTTCAATACCGGCCTTTTCCGAGGAAGGTGATTTTTATTTTGGACTGGGTATTGGCCAGTCTCAGTTCAAACTCAATGAGCCTACACTGATCAATAGCTACCTGTTAAGTAATAACAGCACTTTTTCCGATACTTCCACCGCTATTTCTTTTTACTCGGGAATTAAGCTGGATGAGTATCTATCTCTTGAAGCCGATATTGTACTGACTGGCGATATTACCGCCACCTCCAATCTACAAACCACAAAACTGTTCAATGTTAGTGGCCTGTCCCTTACTGCCATGTTATCCACACAGTTAAGCGAAAGAGTGACATTATTCGGCCGCATGGGCGCTATTTTCTGGGATATTTCTGAAAGCTCGGATAATTTAACCACCATTAATAATGCAGTTGATATTACCTATGGTGGCGGTCTGGATATCAATTTATACGGCAGTGCTGATCGACAGT
>JALTRC010000307.1 GCA_026998145.1 Gammaproteobacteria bacterium | reverse complement strand
CCTCAGGCCAGTGGCGATACAGATAAACGCATCGGAATATTTTTAAAGGCTCTCCAGCAAGCGCCAGAAACTCTCGTTTTAATCAGCACCACCGGGGTTTATGGTGATTGTGGTGGTGCATGGATTGATGAAACCAGCCCAACCCGCCCCCGGGCAGATCGAGCCAAACGTCGCCTAAATGCAGAACAGCAGGCACAGGATTATGCACAGCAGCATGGTTGCAAACTCATTATTCTGCGCGTGGCCGGTATTTACGGGGCAGACAAATTACCCCTTAAGCGTATTAAAAGTGGCGAACCCATTTTAAGGGAAGAAGATTCCGGCTTTAGTAATCGTATTCATGCGGATGATCTGGCGCAGATTTGTGTAAGCGCCTGCACCTCTACACACATGGATGGCATTTATAATTGTACCGATGGTCACCCGGGTACCATGTGTGACTACTTTGTCCGTATTGCCCGCGCACTGGATTTACCCGCGCCCCCGCAAATTAATATGCAGCAGGCCCAACAACAATTGTCCGCCGGCATGTTATCTTATTTACAGGAATCCAAACGTATTAAAAATGACCGCCTGTTAGCCGATCTGGAACAGCCGCTTCAATACCCGGAGCTTCAACAAGGATTAAGTGGACTGCGCGACTCACTTTAAAAGATAAACTTCGCCCCCAGTTTTAAGAGGTGTATGATTAACAAACAGGCGCATCGCCAATACATTCATCATTTACCGCAGAGGAATCATGATATGTCCAAAAGCATTAAAGGCAGCCAGACAGAAAAGAATCTGTTAACCGCATTTGCCGGAGAATCACAGGCTCGCAATCGCTATAACTATTTTGCCAGTATCGCAAAAAAAGAAGGGCTGGTTCAGATTGCCGCGATTTTTGAGGAGACCGCCAATCAGGAAAAAGAACATGCCAAACGTTTCTTTAAATTTCTTGAAGGGGGGGATGTCGAAATCACGGAAACTTTTCCCGCCGGTGTACTGGGGAACACGCTGGAAAATTTAAGAGCAGCGGCCGCCGGTGAAGAACATGAATGGACAGACATGTACCCGGCCTTTGCCAAAACTGCCAGAGAAGAAGGCTTTAATCAGGTGGCCGCCGCCTTTGATGCCATTTCCATTGCCGAGAAACAACACGGCAAGCGTTATAAGGAACTGGCCGACAATCTGGAAGCAGGCAAGGTATTCAAACGAAATGGCAAAGTAGTATGGCGCTGTCGTAACTGCGGTTATCTCCATGAAGCGGAAGAAGCACCGGAAATGTGCCCCGCCTGTCTGCATCCTAAAGCCTATTTTGAATTACTGGCTGAGAACTGGTAGGGCTGATTTAAAAGCTTTGACGCGAAGGCGCAAAGGGCGCAAAGAGTTTTTGCGGTTGGGCAGTACAAGTGGGCCGCTGAATAATTCATAAATTTACATCCAGATGCAAACCTGCTTCGCCCAAAATGAGTCAGAGCTTGCCGGATTTTTTAGCGAACATTATTTCTCAAAAAAATGCTTCGCGTCCTTTGCGCCTTCGCGTCAACGCCTCTAAAACTTCCCGGCCGCCTGCAAATCTGCATGATAGGAAGAGCGCACCATCGGCCCGCTGGCTACCTGAGTAAAGCCCATGTCTTTGGCTATATCATGTAGCTCATCAAATTCCTGAGGGGTTACATAACGCTTTACCGCCAGATGATGCACGCTGGGCTGTAAATACTGCCCCAGCGTTAACATATCAATATCATGGGCACGCATATCTTTTAGCACATCGATCACTTCGGCTTTTTCTTCACCCAACCCCAGCATAATGCCTGATTTTGTCGGCACATCCGGGCAGGTTTTTTTATAGGCTTTCAATAAGTCCAGTGAACCCTGATAAGTGGCACCGGGCCTGGCTTCTTTATATAAGCGGGGTACAGTTTCCAGATTGTGATTAAACACATCCGGTGGCGTCTCGCCAAGAATATCCAGCGCCACCTGTTCACGACCGCGAAAATCCGGCACCAGTATTTCTACTTTTAAGCGGGGATTCAATTCACGACTCAGACGAATGCATTCAGCAAAGTGGGCCGCGCCACCATCTCGTAGATCATCCCTGTCCACAGACGTTATCACCACATATTTCAGCCCCATATCCTGAATGGTCTGCGCCATATTTTCAGGCTCATCTGCATCCAGCGGCAACGGGCGGCCATGTCCCACGTCGCAAAACGGGCAGCGCCTTGTGCAGATTTCACCCATAATCATAAAGGTGGCGGTACCGTGACCAAAACACTCCCCTAGATTGGGGCAGGAGGCTTCTTCACAGACGGTAAATAATTTATTGTCTCGCAGTATTTTTTTCAGACGTTTAACTTCCGGATGCGCGGGGGCTTTGGCACGAATCCATTCCGGTTTGCGCAACAGCTTTTCGGTTTTTTCCACTTTAATGGGAATACGGGCAACCTTTTCAGCGCCTTTTAATTTTTCACCGGCAACAACTTTATGTTTCTGACTCATATACATGCTCTATATTTTGCGGCGCTATTTTAAATTGCTCACACAGGCAATCCAGCAGCTCGTCTTTAACCTGCGCCACATTATACCCCAGCCCCAGTTGTTGCAGGCTGCTAACCTGCAATCCCTGATAACCGCAGGGGTTAATATAGCTAAACGGTGTTAAGTCCATATCCACATTAAAACTCAGGCCGTGGTAACTGCCGCCCTGCTTTACCCTTAAACCCAGCGCGGCAATTTTCGCGCCTTCCACATAAACACCCGGCGCTTCTTTTTTAGCCTGCGCCTGAATTTGATGATGCTGTAAATACTGAATAACCGCCTGTTCCATGCCACTGACCAGTTGCCGCACCCCCTGTTTATTACGTTTCACATCAAACAGAATATAGGCAATCAACTGGCCCGGGCCGTGATAGGTCACCTGGCCACCACGATCGGTTTTAACTAATGGGATGTTATGCAGATCAAGGATATGTTCCGGCTTGCCATTTAAGCCCTGTGTAAAAACCGGCGGGTGTTCCAGCAACCATATTTCATCACAGGTGTTTTCATTACGTTGCCGATTGAAGTCCTGCATTTGCTGCCAGCACTGATGATAATCCACCATGCCTTTATGGCGAATAATTGTTTTAGATGTCATTAAAAATGGGACAAATGCATGTTAAACAAACTCGACCTTAGATGGCATAAAGTACAAGTTCATGGGCGGTCAGATCCATATAAATAGCGTCCAGCTGTTCTTTACTTTGTGCATTGATGGTAATGGTAATGCTGGTGTACTTTCCGCCTTTACTGCTGCTAAATTTAACCGCATCTTCAGGCAGATTATCCACATGGCGATTTATAATTTCCAGCACAGCCGCTTCCAGTTCATCACCGGTTTTACCCATGGCTTTTACCGGATACTCACAGGGAAATTTAAAACAGGTATCTTCCTGTATATTATCTTCACTCATTACTGCACCTCACCGGAACGTAATTTCTGTTTATAATCCTGATACAGCGCAATCATTTTTTCCCACATGGGGCCATAGCTGCCGCTGCCCACTGACTCACCATCCAGGCTAATCACCGGCACAATTTCCTTGGTGGAACTGGTTACCCAGATTTCATCCGCATCCCGTAATTCCGCTTCGCTGATGTCCCGTTCTGCAAATGCAATCTGATGCTGCTGTGCCAGCTCGATAATTAAATCACGGGTAATACCCGGCAATAAAAAACCGCTGGTGGGCGGGGTAATAATCACATTGTTTTTAACAATAAATAAATTACTTGCTGCTCCTTCTGTGGCAAAACCATCACGAATTAAAATGGCTTCTGCGCAGCCTTCTTCTGTTGCCTGCTGACGCAGCATGACATTGGCCAGCAGAGCCGTTGCTTTAATATTACAGGCCTGCCAGCGAATATCATCCAGAGTAATTGCGCAGACGCCCTTACGAAGTTTTTCGATGGGTACAGGCACAAGGCTATTGACCATGACAAATACGGTCGCCTTTGTCTGCTCAGGAAACGAATGATCCCGATAGGAGGCCGCACCCCGGCTGACCTGCAAATAAACCGACTGATCTTCCGATTCATTTTCTTCCAGCAGGGTTTGCATCACCTCAACCCATTGTTGCTGGGCCAGTGGATTTTTCAGCCG
>JALTRC010000306.1 GCA_026998145.1 Gammaproteobacteria bacterium | reverse complement strand
AGTGCCGCCGGGTAAATCAATATTGGCATCTGCCAGTTTTTGCTGAATATCCTGATATGTTAAATTGAGCCTGGCCAGTTTGTTGTCATCCAGAAGAATCTGTATCTCACGGATCAGCCCGCCACCCACTTCTGTGCTGGCAACGCCGGGAATGGTGATAAACCAGCGGGAGAATTCATAATCCACCCAGTTGCGTAGTTGTATTAAATCCAGCGTGTCTGAGCTGACAATAAATTCCATGACAGGAATCTGTGAAGGGTCGCGCTTGTAAATGGTTGGCGCTGCAATATTATCCGGTAAAAAACGTTTGGCACGATCCAGCCGTGTACTGGCTTCTCGCAGCGCCAGATCAATATCACTGCCGTAGGGAAAACTTAAACTAACAGAGCTGCGCCCCGGTGAGGTGCTGGACTGTACCGAAACAAGACCTTCTGTAATGGCAAGCTGTTCTTCAAGCTGGCGAGTAATCTGGTCTTCCATAATATTAACCGGTGAACCCGGCTGTAAAACCCGAACCTGAATTTCCGGGTATACCAGTTCTGGTAACAGGTTTATTTTAAGATTACCTAAAGACAGCAGCCCGACGACCAGCACACTGAGTGCCAGCATGGTAACGGCAACCGGATGATTGATTGACCAGCTTGCCAGCCCGCCTGTACGAGAAATATTCTTCATATTTATAGATTCAGGCTGATGGCATCACCATCGGATAAATTTAAAAAGCCAGCGGTAATAATGCTGTCATTTTCATTAAGACCGGTAAGCACCTCGCTCATTTTTTTGAGCTGAATGCCGGTTTTGATATTTTTTCTAATCGCTTTATTATTGCGATTTAAATAAACATAAGCGCCCTGTATATCATGGTGAATGGCAGTGTTTGGAATCATCAGGCGGCGAATTTTTTTGCCCTGTATGTTAATCTGGCATAAACGACCTGGCATGAGAGATGAGTTCTGCGTTTGCCATTGCACTTCAATTTGTCCCTGCTGGCTTTGCAAATCAATGGCCGGATAAATGCGTGTTATGGGGGCTTGCAGGCTTTGCTCATCACATTGAATATTTACCCTGTCGTTTAATGACAGAGAGGGCATGATACGGGCGGAAATACCTGCCTGTATTTTTAGCTGTTGTGTATTGATTAAGCTTAGCAAATGAGTATGCAGGGGAACAATATCGCCCTCGTTAACCAGCCGCTCAGCGATGCGGCCATTAAAAGCGGCTTTTATGTGTCGGTAGCTGTACTGGATCTGTAAACGTTCGACTTCTGCCTGTGCAATGTCAAGAAGCGTTTGCGCCTTGCTGATTTCATCTTCTGAAGAAAGTTTTTGCTGTTCAAGATTTTGTAGCCGTCTGGCATCAATGGATGCCTGTTTAAACTGGGCTTTAGCCTTGTTTAATTCGGCTTTAATCAGTCTGGCATCCAGGCTGATTAATATATCGCCCTGCTTTACCCTGTCTCCCGGATATACATGGATTTTTTCAATACGCCCCGCAATCTGGTTGCTGATTTGCGTTTGCCTGGCTGGCTGGATATTGGCACTGCTGGTGTAGTGCTGGCGAATATCCTGCCATTCAGGGGAAGCCGTCTTTACTGTATGAACAGATTTTTTATGGGGTTTTTCAGCCGCTCTGTCAGAGCAGGCTGTAACTGCCAGCATAAGCAAAATCATCAGGAATGGCCTGAGACTGTGCAGACTATTTGATCGCGTGAAAAAATCGTTCATATGACCCTGTTTTTAATATCATTAAATTATCTGTCAATGGATTATACTTGCGCTTTATTTTTAATAACAGAATACTTGCATGAATTCATACCACCGTCCTACACAAGCCCCTCATCATGGGCGTAATGACCGGCAGAATCTAAAACGAATGATGCCATATTTATGGCAGTATAAAGGCCGCGTGTTATTTGCTCTATTGTCCTTGATGCTGGCCAAGGTGGCGACCGTCGGGGTGCCAATCGTTTTAAAAGATATTGTGGATCATCTGGATATTGTGCTTTCCAAATCCACTACAGTAGCGGCCATTCCCCTGGCTTTATTGTTGGCTTATGGCGGCCTGCGACTGGTGAATGTGGCATTTAATGAACTGCGTGATGCGGTGTTTGCACGGGTAAGATACCGGGCCATGCGGGATATATCCATACAGGTCGTCAAGCATTTATATGATCTGTCGCTGGGGTTTCATCTGGAACGTCGCACCGGGGGGATTTCCCGTGATCTGGAACGGGGTACCCGTAGCCTGTCATCCATTTTAAATTATCTGACCTTTAATATTATTCCCACCTTTGTGGAATTTGCTCTGGTGGCGGTTATTCTGTTTGGCCAGTATGAAGCCCAGTTTGCCCTGATTACCTTTGGAACCGTGGTGGTTTATGTGAGTTACACCATGGCGGTTACGGAATGGCGAATGCATTTTCGCCATGAAATGAATGCCCATGATTCTCAGGCAAATTCCATGGCGGTTGATGGTCTGATTAATTATGAAACGGTGAAATATTTTAATAATGAAGATTATGAAGTGGATCGTTACAAACAGACCTTAAATCAGTGGGAAGAGGCGGCTGTTAAAAGTACCAGTTCTATGGCGCTGTTGAATTTTGGTCAGGGCGCCATCATTGCAGTCGGTGTAACACTGGTAATGATTTATGCAGCGGCTGGTGTGGTGGATGGGGATATGAGCCTGGGTGATCTGGTGCTGGTTAATGCGCTTATGTTGCAGTTGTTTATTCCGCTGGGTTTTCTGGGCATTATTTATCGTTCCATGAAACATGCGCTGGCCGATATGGATTTATTATTCAAACTGCTGGATAAAAAAACCGAAATTAAAGATAAGGCCAATGCAAAAGATTTACAGGTAAGCGATGCGCATGTGAGTTTTGAGCATGTGAGTTTTTCCTATCATAGTGACAGGCCCATTTTAAGGGATGTCAGTTTCGAAATTCCCTGCGGAAAGAAGATAGCGGTGGTTGGGCCATCCGGTGCGGGCAAGTCTACCCTGGCTCGATTACTATTTCGTTTTTATGAGCTTGATGAAGGTTGTATCTGTATTGATGGGCAGAATATATCCGATGTTACACAAAACAGCCTGCGGGAAGCCATTGGCATTGTGCCGCAGGATACAGTGCTGTTTAACAACAGTATTTACCACAATATTCTTTATGCTAAACCGGATGCTTCAAAAGAAGAGGTTTTGCAGGCAGCACGACTGGCGAATATACATGACTTTATTGCATCCTTGCCACAGGGTTACGATACAGTAGTCGGGGAGAGGGGGTTGAAATTATCCGGTGGTGAAAAGCAGCGGGTTGCTATTGCCCGGGTGATTTTAAAGAACCCGCGAATTCTGGTATTTGATGAGGCTACATCATCACTGGATTCTCATTCTGAGCAGGTGATTCTGTCTTCATTAAAACAGGTGGCGGAAAATCATTCCACCCTGGTTATTGCCCATCGATTATCCACCATTATTGATGCAGATAAGATTCTGGTAATGGAAAAAGGACAAATCGTCGAGCAGGGCAGTCATATTCAACTGCTGGAACAGCAGGGGCTATACGCAAACCTGTGGCAGCTGCAACAGGAAGAGTCTGAATAGGCTGCTTTGAGTTAGTTATTAGTCTTTAGTCAAAAGTGAAAATCATCTGTTAGAAAAAATGCGCAGTATTTTTTCTAACGACTAACGACTAACGACTAACAGCTGCTCTAAGAAGGCAGAAAATCAATCGGATACTTAACCGTAACCTGCTCAGTATTACCCGGCTTGAAGCGGAATAACTTAACCCGTGCAATCAGCTTTCTTTCCAGTTTTGGATTGTGCAGATCGCTGGATAGAATACGGGCCTTAATAACCCTGCCGTTAGGTGCAATTGTCAGCTCTATGACAACCTTGCCCTGTAGTGTTGGGTCTTTTCTTAGTGCCCGGTTATAGATGCTATAAATAGCGCCCTTGTTTTTCTGGAATACCTGTTCAATCTCAAACTCAGGACGAATCGTGCGCCCAGATTTACTGCGTTTGACTTTTTTAGCTGCGCTGCCGGTCGCAATATTACTGCTGACTTTGGTGGTACTGCGTGAAGCCAGTTTTCCACCGCCTGTTGATTTGCTTAAACGACTGGTTT
>JALTRC010000305.1 GCA_026998145.1 Gammaproteobacteria bacterium | reverse complement strand
TCTTTACCCAGCGAATTGAACTGGAAACGGCTAATGAGCGTATCCAGATGCTGGAACAGCAACTGGGCCTGGATACCATCAGGCAACATATGTCTGTCAGCAACACAGCGGAAAACCAGCTTGCCCAGGAATTTACCCAGTTTCTACAACAAAGTCATGAAAAAACAACATTTGATGAAATCGCCACACTGGCCTTTCAGGCCATGTCCGGCTGGGTTGAAAATGCCGGCCTGATGATTTTCCATAATGAAAAAAGCTACAACTATGACCTTAATAATGAACACAATGAAATCAATCAACAGATGATTCAAAAGCACAGGGATCAGGGTGAGCAGGTAAACCTTGAACCCCATTTACTATTAAACTACGAACACATCAGCATTATTGCACAGCTATCCAAAGCCACGAATGAAGAACAACTCTCCCATTGGCATGATTTTCTACAACTCATTGCTATATCCAGCAACTCACGTCTGGACTATCTGGTTAAAAATGAAGAGCTGGAAGAATTAAGAAAAAACATCTATCAGGTTTTTAAACGTACTAACCAGGCTTTTGAAGAACTGCAGGATGACATTGCCATGCATTCAATCGGCGTATCCGAGCTGTTTATTAATATGGAAAAAACATTAATCGAGGTATTACAAAAAACATCCTTATCCACGGCTCATACTGACACCATAAAACAACTGATTGGCTCCACAAAAAGCGAGCTCAATGTGCTGCTCACCACATCCATGACATTAGATGAAAGTTTTTTAAATGTATTAAAAAAGCTGGAATCAGCCTATTCAAAAAAATACGGCAACGAGGAATAAGCTACTTAACAACCCGTAAAGCCGGTTTCTCTTTTTCCGCTGTTTCAGGATCACTGCCTGTAGGTGTAGGCGGCTCATCGCCCGGTTCTTCATTGAACATCATTCCCTGGCCGTTTTCCTTGGCATAAATCGCCAGCACGGCACGCACCGGTATAAATACTTCCATGGCCTGACCGGAAAAACGGGCATTAAAACGAATAAGGTCATCATCCAGATCCAGATCATTAACCGCGCTCGGATTAATATTCAATACCACCTTACCATCCTGCACAAACTGTTCAGGCACCGTTACCC
>JALTRC010000304.1:6187-10910 GCA_026998145.1 Gammaproteobacteria bacterium | reverse complement strand
GCACCGGCCATATCAGTATCAGTGTAGATCGTGAAGGCAGTGATGTGGTGATAAAGGTTGTCGATGATGGCCGCGGTATCGATGTAAACGCTATTCGTAATCAGGCGGTCAGAAACGGCTTGCTGGACGCAGATAGCGGTTTAAGTGATCGTGATATTCTACAGTTTATTATGGAGCCTGGTTTTAGTACAGCGACAGAAGTTACCCAGATATCCGGCCGGGGTGTCGGCATGGATGTGGTGGATAGTGAAATAAAACAGCTAGGTGGCGTACTTGAAATTGATACGGTTATTGGTTCCGGCACCAGCTTTACCGTTCGTTTGCCATTAACTCTGGCTATTAATCATGCCTTGCTGGTGAATGTTGGCGAAGATGTTTATGCCGTACCGCTTAATAGTATCGAAGGTGTTGTACGTTTGAACGGGCCCGAATTGCAATCATTCTACGATAGCGAAGATAGCGCCTATCAGTTTGCAGGCACCCGTTATGAGCTGCGCCATCTGGGCAGGATCTTGCACGGCCAGCAGCCAGACTACTCCCGTAGTGGTCAGTTATTCCCGGTATTACTGGCACGTGTGGGTGAGCAACGGGTTGCATTGCATGTGGATGAATTACTGGGCCGACGTGAAATTGTTGTTAAACCTGTTGGCCCGCAAATTAGCACAGTGCGGGGTATATCCGGTGCAACCATTCTGGGTGATGGTCGTGTAGTTCTTATTCTGGAAATGAATGCGCTGGTTTTAGGTGAATCTCTGTTCCATGTAACCGGGGAGCAGGAAGAAGAAATTGCTATCGCCGAACCTGAAGAAGCTCAGGAACGTGAACCTATTGTTATGGTGGTGGATGACTCCATTACCATTCGTAAGGTCACCGAGCGGATACTGGGGCGTCACGGGATGCAGGTTATTACTGCCAAAGACGGCGTAGATGCGGTGGCACAATTACAGGAACAGATGCCGGATGTAATGTTGCTGGATATTGAAATGCCACGTATGGACGGATATGAAGTAGCAACACATGTACGCAATGATGAGCGTTTGAAAGATCTGCCAATCATTATGATTACATCACGTACCGGTAGTAAGCACCGGGATAAGGCCATGGAGATTGGCGTAAATAAATATCTGGGTAAGCCGTATCAGGAAGATGAACTCATGGAAACAATAAACGAGCTGATTGGTTGATAATAAGATGAGTGAAAATTTCAAGCAGGTAAAATGCGCGCTGCTATCCATTAATGACGATCGCTTACTGCTACCAAACGCTTCGCTGGTAGAAATTGTACCTATACGAAATATTATTAACGTGGCCAATAAGCCTAAATGGGTTCTGGGTTATCTGGACTGGAAAGGCAATTCGATTCCACTGGTTTCTATTGAAGCTATGGCCGGCGTACATATGCCAAGCCTGGCATCTGGTGATGTAAAAGCGGTGGTGGTATATGCATTAAATGGCGGTAAAGAATCACCCTTTCTATCTTTTCTGGTGCAGGGTGCACCTACCATTGTGAATGTGTTTGAAACGGATGTGGTTGCGGATAGCCAGGAAGCAGAGCATCCGGTTATCAGTCATCAAATTATGCTGAAAGGCGAGCAGGTTAGTATACTGGATCTGGAAAAACTGGAAGCATTAATCAAGTCGGTGCTGGGTTAAATATTTACCACAGAGGACACGGAGGTCACAGAGGAAGAACTGCTTTGTGTTGATTGCTGTGTGCCATACACAATAACAAAAACTCTGTGAGCTCTGTGGTGAAAAATCTTTTTATAACTCATAGCTCCCTCTGGTCAGTACAAAGCCTGAAGTCCCCCCATAAAGTTTGAATCGCGCTAATAGCCGATAATGCAGCGGTTTCCGTACGTAAAATTCTTGGGCCCATCTGAATGCCGGTAAAATGATATTCTTTTGCCTGCGCAAGTTCTTCTTCACTTAGGCCCCCTTCGGGGCCAATTAATAAGCTGAAATTTTTATTGTCGGCAGGCTGGAGTGAAATAAGCGTTTGTTCGCTATAAGGGTCCAGGGTGATTTTTGTATCCTGAGCGTTAAGAGATGTCAGAGCATCAGAGAAACTCATAATATTGTCTATAACGGGTAAACTTGCCCGGCCGGACTGTTCACAGGCATGAGTGACAATGCCTTGCCAGTGACGGCGTTTTTTCTCGGCGCGTTCGGCTTTTAAGTTAACAACGGTGCGCTTGCAGATAACCGGGATAATTCGTTCAGCGCCCAATTCAACTGATTTCTGGATAGCCATATCCATGCGTTCCCCTTTGGATATTCCCTGCAATAGAGTGATATTCAAAGAGGAGCGGCTATGGTTTTCTGTTTGTTGCAGAATACGGGCAAAAGTTTTTTTTCTATCAAGAATTAATTCAGCAGGGTAATCAAAGCCATCCCCATTAAAAATAGTAAATAACTGGCGGTTTTTTAGTCGCAGGACACGGCAGAGATGATGGCTGGCTGATTTATCCAGCTCGATCTGCTGATTAATCTCAAGCTCAATGTTCTGATAAATTCTTGGATTTGCCATAGTAATGGAGTTAATTAATTTTGCGTGGCAAGTTGAACGCCCTGCCATGCCACATCAATAACTTTTTGTAGTTCATCCGTATTAATAACATAAGGTGGCATAAAATAAACCACATTACCCAGTGGTCGCAGCAGGACGCCATGTTTAAGGCCATGTTGGTAAACTTTAAGGCCCCGGCGTTGTTGCCAGGGGTATGGTGTTTTACTGGTTTTGTCCTGAACCATTTCAATGGCCAGTACCATACCTGTCTGGCGAACATCAGCAATGTGGGGATGGTCTTTAAAATGTTCAGTGGCGCTTTGCATATAACGAATGAGATGCTGATTGTTTTCAAGTACATTGTCGGTTTTAAAAATATCAAGAGTAGCCAGTGCCGCTGAGCAGCCCAGGGCGTTGCCCGTGTAACTATGGGAGTGCAAAAAACCATTTAAGCTATCATAGGAATCATAAAACGCCTGATAAATATTTTCGGTTGTTAGCACAGCCGATAAAGGCAGATAGCCGCCTGTTAAGCCTTTTGATAAGCAGATAAAATCAGGTGATATATCAGCGTGTTCACAGGCAAACATTTTGCCTGTGCGTCCAAAGCCAACGGCAATCTCGTCGGCGATCAAGTGTATTTGATATTTGTCACAGGCTTGCCGTAGTTTTTGCAGATAAACGGGATGGTACATGCGCATATTGCCGGCGCATTGTATCAGGGGTTCGACAATAACGGCGCAAACTTCATCGGCATGCTGTTGCAATAATGTATCCATGGCGGCAAATTGTCGCAGGGCAAAATCTCTGGCGGATTCACCTTCTTCAGCAAGGTAGGCATCGGGGCTGGGAGCGGTTAATACATCCAGTAAAAGTGGCTGGTAAATGTCTTTGTAAAGCTCTACGTCACCCAGTGATAAGGCACCCAGCGTTTCGCCATGATAACTGTTGGCTAAATTAACAAAACGTTTTTTTTGAGGTTGTCCTTTATTACGCCAGTAGTGAAAGCTCATTTTTAAAGCCACTTCTACCGCAGAGGAACCATTATCTGCATAAAAAACGTGTTGAAGACTGGCGGGGGTAATGGCGGTGAGCTGCTCGGATAATTCAATGATTGGTTGATGGGTAAAGCCGGCAAAAATGACATGCTCAAGTTCATCTAACTGATTTTTGATGGCCTGATTAATCCGTGGGTTGGCATGGCCAAAAAGATTGACCCACCAGGAGCTGATCGCATCAATATAGCGATTACCATCAAAATCCTCGATATAGATTCCCTCGCCCCGTTTAATGGGAATCATATCCAGCCATTCATGGTCTTTCATTTGCGTACAGGGATGCCAGTTAACCGCAAGGTCCCGTTGTTTTAATGCATCGGAAATAGTCATAGGGCTATTGTGAACGAATATAGCCATGAGGCAAGGGTGGTTTGAAAAAACATTGCCGAAAAAACGCTAAGTACGAAGTGTTTCTATATAAAAGAAACCTTTGCCTACTTAGCGTCTTTGCGTCAAATCAAAAAAGGCTTACCTGGATAAATTATTCCAGATGCGCAATGTGGCTTCCGCCTGATTCAAGGTATAAAAATGAATGCCGGGAACACCCGCATCCAGTAGTTTCTGTGTCATTTCAGAAACCACATCCGTGCCAAAGTCCTTAATGGCATCTATATCATCACCAAAATCTTGCAGGCGTTTTTCAATCCAGCGGGGTAACTGGGCACCGCACATGGCAGAAAAACGCTTCAGGCCGGTATAGTTGGTGATAGGCATAACGCCGGGAATAACAGGAATATCGATAGCCCGTTTTTCACAGTCATCAATAAAACGAAAGTAAGCATCAATATTGAAGAAATATTGTGTGATGGCCGAGTTGGCGCCCGCTTCTACTTTCTGTTTAAAGTTATCAAGATCATCAGAGGCGCTTAATGCCTGGGGATGGAACTCAGGATAAGCGGCAACTTCGATCTTAAAATGATCACCAGTTGTTTCACGGATAAACCTAATGAGCTCATTGGCATAGTTGAGCTCACCGGGGTTTTCCATGCCTTCCGGCAGGTCACCGCGCAGGGCGACAATACGCTCTATACCCTGATCTTTATACTGGTTTAGCAGCTTCTCAATCGATTCTTTTTTGGAACCAATACAGGTGAGATGAGGTGCAACGGCGACGCCGGTTGCTTCACTGACCAGCTGCACGGCCGAAAAAGTTTTT
>JALTRC010000304.1:0-6177 GCA_026998145.1 Gammaproteobacteria bacterium | reverse complement strand
GGATTAATGGCCTGTTGAAGTGTCTGGCTGTGTTTGCGTAAGTTCTCCATGCCTTTGTCTGTTTTGGGCGGGAAAAACTCACAGCTGAATTGGGGTGTTGAATACTTTTTCATCTTCTAAATGTTTTTTGACGCGAAGACGCAAAGTACGCAAAGCAGTAAGTGGGTATGAAAATACAAGCCTGCTTCGCGGCCTTTGCGTCTTTGCGTCAAAATATCCTATTAGTAGCGGTAATGCTCAGGCTTATAAGGGCCTTCAACCGGAACATTAATATAATCAGCCTGCTGCTGAGATAAGGTGGTTAATGCGGCGCCAACTTTCTTAAGGTGCAGACGGGCCACTTTTTCATCCAGCTTTTTAGGCAGTATATAAACCCGGTTATCGTAGTTTTCGCTATTGGTATAAAACTCAATCTGCGCCATTACCTGATTGGTAAATGAAGCGGACATCACAAAGCTTGGGTGGCCGGTTGCGCAGCCCAGATTAACCAGGCGGCCCTTGGCCAGAATAATAATGCGTTTGCCATCCGGGAAAATAACGTGATCAACCTGTGGCTTGATTTCTTCCCACTGGTATTTTTCCAAAGAGGCAATATTAATTTCAGAATCAAAGTGACCAATATTACACACAATGGCTTCGTTCTTCATGGCAGCCATGTGGTCGTGATCGATAACATTTACATTGCCTGTTGTAGTAACAAAAATGTCGCCCTGTGAGGCCGCATCATTCATTTCAACCACACGGTAGCCTTCCATTGCTGCCTGTAGTGCGCAGATAGGGTCGATTTCAGTCACCCATACAGTTGCGCCCATGCCGCGGAAAGCCTGTGCGCAACCCTTGCCCACATCACCATAACCTAAAACAACACATATCTTACCGGCGATCATAACGTCGGTTGCACGCTTGATACTGTCGATCAGTGATTCACGGCAGCCGTATAAGTTATCAAATTTGGATTTGGTTGCAGAGTCGTTTACGTTCATGGCCGGGAATAATAATTCGCCTTTTTCCTGCATTTCATATAAACGATGCACGCCGGTGGTGGTTTCTTCGGTTACACCTTTTACGCTGGCTGCAATATCCTGCCAGGTGGTTGAGCCATCAGAAATGGTACGACGTAATACACCCAGAACGGCCTTGTATTCTTCGTTGTCATCGTCTTTTGCATCGGGCACAGCGCCGGCTTTTTCAAACTCTACGCCCTTGTGTACCAGCAAGGTGGCATCGCCACCATCATCCAGAATCATATTGGGCAGTTTGCCATCAGGCCACATCAGCGCCTGTTCTGTGCACCACCAGTATTCTTCGATAGTTTCACCCTTCCAGGCAAAAACCGGAATACCCTGATCGGCAATAGCGGCAGCTGCGTGATCCTGGGTGGAAAAAATATTACAGGAAACCCAGCGCACTTCTGCGCCTAGAGCCACCAGTGTTTCAATTAACACGGCGGTTTGAATGGTCATGTGAATACTGCCCATAATGCGGCAGCCGGCCAGTGGTTGTTCATCACCGTATTCTTCGCGTAATGCCATGAGACCGGGCATTTCAGTTTCGGCGATGCGGATTTCCTTGTGACCCCATTCGGCCAGTGAAATATCGGCGACTTTATAGTCGGTAAAATTTTTGTCGATGACAGCGCTCATAATGTGGCTCCTGTTTGGAATTCGTTTGTTTAGTTTTTAAAGCCCGGCAGCGTCTTTTAATGCCGCAGCTTTATCGGTTTTTTCCCAGGTGAAATTGTCTTCTTCACGACCAAAGTGACCATAAGCGGCGGTATCTTTGTAAATGGGGCGTAATAGGTCCAGCATCTGGATCAGGCCTTTGGGTTTCAGGTCAAAGTGTTCCCGTACCAGTTCCACAATACGGTCATCGGCAATTTTGCCTGTACCAAATGTTTCCACTGAGATAGAAGTGGGTTCAGCAACACCGATGGCATAGGAAACCTGAATTTCACATTTGTCAGCCAGTCCGGCCGCTACAATGTTTTTCGCCACATAACGTCCCGCATAGGCCGCAGAGCGATCCACTTTTGAAGGATCCTTGCCGGAGAAGGCGCCACCACCATGACGAGCCATACCACCGTAGGTATCGACAATAATTTTACGACCGGTTAAGCCGCAGTCACCGACCGGGCCACCAATAACAAAGTTACCGGTTGGGTTAATAAAATATTTAGTGTCTTTACTGAGCATATTTTCAGGCAGGATGGGCTTGATAATTTCATCCATTACCGCTTCCCGTAATGCATCCAGGGTGATGTCCGGATTATGCTGGGTGGATAAAACGACCGCATCAATGGCAACCGGTTTGCCGTCTTCATAACGGAAAGTGACCTGGCTTTTGGCATCCGGGCGTAACCAGGGCAGGGTGTTGTTTTTACGCACTTCAGCCTGGCGCTTAACCAGCTGGTGAGCATAGGTAATGGGGGCGGGCATCAGCACATCGGTTTCATTACAGGCAAAACCAAACATCAGGCCCTGATCCCCGGCGCCCTGCTCCAGATCATCCCCTTCCCCTTCGTTAACGCCCATGGCGATATCAGCGGACTGCTTGTCAATGGAGGTGATAACGGCGCAGGACTCGTAATCAAAGCCCATTTCTGAACTGTTGTAACCAATTTCCTTAACGGTTTCACGCACTACCGACTGCATATCAACCCAGGCTTCAGTGGTAATTTCACCGGAGATAACCACCATACCGGTGTTAACTAAGGTTTCACAGGCAACCCGTGCTTTAGGGTCCTGCTCGAAAATGGCATCTAAAATAGAATCGGAAATCTGATCGGCGACTTTATCCGGATGGCCTTCCGAAACCGACTCAGAGGTAAATAAATGGCTGTTTGACATGGCTATATTCCTCAGTGCTAATTGCCTGGCAAGTAGCTAAATATGCAGCGGAATGAGAATGTCGAAAGATGTGACACGCGCTCATTGCTTAGCTACAAAACTAATCATGAGCGCCGTTGGATATTGATACACCGAGCCTGACAGAATGAATCTGCTGCAGCGCCCCTCAGTGCGGACAGGGATTATAGACCATAATATTTAAAATGGCTAATGGAGGCCCTATGGCTGATACAGCTGGCTCAGTTCGGCTTTTTCATCTGCATCCAGCTGTCCCTTGCTTAGCAGTGTGTCGATACGCTGTTTTTTGTACTGTTGCAGTAAGTGATGGATGGCATCCCCAAAGGCCTGCTTGCGTTGCTCGGCATTGTCGCTACCGGGAATATCCATCAGCATCAGTTTATTAATCGCCCCCTCATCCGGCTGGCCCCGCCAGCGTTCCAGGATGGCAGAAGGCTGAAAGCTCTGGCTGCTGATAATGGTTTGGTGCAGATTATGAAGCAATTGCAGGCCGGGTATATCCAGTTGCTTTAGCTCTTCCGGTAACTCATGTTCCCTGCACAGCTCCGGATATTGAATGAGCAGCGCAATGGCCAGACGAATGGGGGTGATTTGAATATCATAACGGCCCGGTTTTTTAGATGGCCGGGATACAGCAGCAGGCTCATTGTGGGGTATGTGCTGTTGCATATGCTGGCTGGATAAGCCCACCCGCTGGGCCAGTTGCTGGGAGAGCAGATCTTTGAATATGCCGCTGCTCAGTTTGCCGATAAGGGGTTTGGCCAGATCCGAGAGGCGGGCGCGGCCATCGATACTGTTTAAATCCAGTGATTCACTTAAATGATCCAGCATAAAATCCGACAACGGGGTGGCGCTTTGCAGGCGCTCTTCAAAAGCCTGCTGGCCTTCCTGGCGGATAAGAGAATCCGGGTCTTCACCATCAGGCAAAAACAGAAAACGTGCCTGCACACCATCATGTAAAACCGGCAGGCTGTTTTCCAGCGCCCGCCAGGCGGCTTTTTTACCGGCCGCATCACCGTCATAACAAAATACCAGTTCCGGCACTATGCGGAATAAACGGGAAATCTGTTCAGTGGAAGTGGCAGTGCCCAGTGTTGCCACCGCATAGGGCACCCCGTGCTGGGCCAGTGCCATCACATCCATATAACCTTCTACGATGACAATACGCTCTAAATTGCGCACTGCCTGGCGGGCTTCATACAGGCCGTATAATTCCGTGCCTTTATGAAATACAGGGGTTTCCGGGGAGTTGAGATACTTGGGTTCCCCCTGATCCAGAATCCGCCCGCCAAAACCAATTACCCGTCCCCGGCGATCCCGGATGGGGAACATAATGCGATCCCGAAAGCGGTCATATTGTTTGCTGGCGGATTTTTCTATTAGCAGGCCGGCTTTTAGCAGATGCTTGATCTGCCCGGGGGAATGCCCCAGTTTTTTTAAAATAAAATCCCAGTTGTCCGGGCTATAGCCAATTTCAAAAGTTTTGGCGATTTCACCACTCAGGCCGCGTTTTTTTAGATAATCGATGGCCCGTTTTGAACCTTTCAATTCGGCGGCATAAAGCTCAGCGGCTTTTTGCAGCTGCTCATAGAGGGCGAGCTTGTCGTCCTGATTTTGCGGCGAGCCTGCTGATTCACGGGGGACTTCAATCTGGTAATCAGCGGCCAGGGTTTCCACTGCATCGACAAAATCCAGCCGCTCGTATTCCATAATAAAACTCAGTGCGGTACCGTGGGCGCCGCAACCGAAACAATGGTAAAACTGCTTTTGCTGGCTGACGGTAAAGGATGGAGTTTTTTCCCCGTGGAAGGGGCAGCAGGCAACATATTCCTTGCCCTTTTTTTTCAGGGCGACACGGGAATCCACGACATCGACTATGTCTACGCGGTTTAACAGGTCATCGATAAACTGTCTGGGGATTCTGCCGGCCATGGTGGGTATTATGCCTTAAATTGTTTTTTTTGGGTTTATGTTTACTGGGGCAGTTTGGCGAGTTTTTATCGTAAGTTTCGCCTGCTGGCGACTCCCTTTTTTTCTACAGCGAAAAAAAGGAAGCAAAAAACGCCGCCCTGGCATCCACAGCCCTACGGGTTCCCTGAAATCAGCAAGCGCTGAATGGGGTCTGCGGAACTCGCCAGAAAGCAGGCTCAAACATCCGCAGCCCTTATCCATTCATCACTCACTGATTTCAGGCTGTTCCTGAGACGGGATAAAAGAGCCGCAAGATTTAGAAAAATGATAATAAGAAAATCATATCACCTGTCATCCCGGTATGCTTTTAAGCCGGGATCCAGTGTTTTTAAAATAAGTGGATTCCCGCCAGAAGCATGCGGGAATGACAGCAATAACTAAAACGATAATCAGTTTATATTTTGATGTTTGCCACAGGCAAACGAAGCGGCTTTTGATTTTGTCCCCTCCCAGCTCAGTCACAAAATGGTGCACTGAAAACGGATCAGGGCTGCGGATGTCTGAGTGAATTTGCTTTTTAATTCGCGAGTTCCGCAGCGCCCGTTTTCAGGGTGCTATTTTGTGAGCACCCCGCGCTTTTTGCGGGGCTGAGATGCTGGGGCGGCGTTTTCTTGCTTACTTCTTTGCCGCTGTTGGCAAAGAAGTCAGGCGCCAACAGGCGAAACCACAAAACCAAATCTTGCAATACTGCCCCAGTAAACACCAAAACCTCCCCCTTTGAAAAAGGGGGACTGAGGGGGATTAATGAAACCTTTAATCTCCCCCAGCCCCTCTTTTGCAAAGAGGGAAGCAAAGAAAGGTAGAAAAAATGCGAAAGAAACGATCTACTTAGCCATCAAATAACGATCAATCTCATCCGCCGCACCGCGGCCTTCATTAATGCCCCAAACCACCAGTGACTGACCACGACGACAGTCACCCGCCGCATAAACCCCTTCGACGCTAGTGGCGTACTTGCCGTATTCTGCCTGATAGTTGGAGCGCTGATCGTATTCAATACCCAGGGCATCACTCACATAATGTTCCGGCCCGGTAAAGCCCATGGCCAGCAGTGCCAGATCAGCCGGCCACTGCTTTTCACTGCCGGCAATTTCCTGCATCTGCCACTGGCCGGTTTCCTCATCGGAAACCCATTCCACTTCAATGGTCTGTACGGCGGTTAACTGGCCGTCCTTACCTTTAAAGCCTTTACTGAGAATGCAGTAGATGCGTGGGTCTTCGCCCTGTACTTTGCGGGCTTCTTCATGGCCATAATCCACACGGAAAATATGCGGCCAGCTGGGCCAGGGATTATTTTCTGCCCGCTCTTCGGGAGGTCTGGGCATTAGCTCGAAATTAACCA
>JALTRC010000303.1 GCA_026998145.1 Gammaproteobacteria bacterium | reverse complement strand
ATGCAGGGTAGTGTCGAGAGTCTCAATATTTCTGTGGCCACGGCGGTTTGTTTATACGAGATTCGTCGCCAGCAACACGCCGCCCAATAGTGCTGCCCAGTAATGCCGTCTGATTCAGCGCTGCACATCATCGCCCCCGGTATCTGCGGGCCGCTTGCTGATGTTTCGCCACTGTCATCAAACCCCGTCATCGAGCGCTGGATAAAAACATTATCAAAATCACAGCACGCCACATCACAGGGAAACATGTATGCGCATCTTTCTGCATTGGCCGAACTGACATTAAACAATGATTTCCCGTCAGCGGCTTTCACCCTGCTGGCAAACGATTTGTATGAAGCCGACAGGTTTTATATGCACGCCGATCCGGTACACCTGCAGGCCGATATCGACAGCGCATTATTAACACCGGCAGCAGAGTTAAATATCAGTGAAGCGGAAGCCAGTGCTTTTTGTCAGGCGCTTAATAAGCACTTTGCTGAAGACGGCCTGACTTTTTTGTTGCTGGAAAATAATAGCTGGTTTGTTTCCAGCGAGCATGCCATCACTTTGAACACCACGCCACTGGCAGATGCCACCGGCAGAAACATTAATTATCTGCTGCCGGATGGGGAAGATGCGGTTCGCTGGAAACAGATATTGACAGAAGCGCAGATGTTATTGCATATGCATGAATTAAATGAGGCCAGAGAAAATACCGGCCGTGCGAGCATCAACAGTCTGTGGTTTCATGGCGGCGGGCAACTGCCGGCGGCGCAGACTGCTGGTGAACATGCCGCCATAAATAATATATGCAGCGATGATGACGTGTTAAAAGGTTTTGCCCGTTTTATGAAAAGTGATCACATGCCGCTGCCTGATTCTGTGGATGCGTATGTCGATTTTTTGTTAAGCTGTGATGCCGGCGCGAAAAATGTGCTGCATCTTTCATCGCTGGAACAGCTGACCAGTTACACCGATGTCAGACCGTGGCTGGAACAGCTGGAAGCGGTTCTGCATAACTGGCTTTATCCACTGCTGAACGCGGCCAATAAAAATAATATTAAAGTGATGCTTTATCCCTGTACCGAAAAACAATACCGTTTTTCAAAGTCGGATGTTTTAAAATTCTGGCGTA
>JALTRC010000302.1 GCA_026998145.1 Gammaproteobacteria bacterium | reverse complement strand
ACCAATTGAAATATCGGGGAAGAGCGCAACCTGCTGTGGCTCGGTCTGCCCTTCCTGTATGACTTCAATGCTTCTTACCGCATCCATGGTAGCCACCAGATAGTCGTATTCTATATCTCCCTCCATTAATACCATGGCATCGGTTTTATCTGGATAATTACTTTTTATTTTTAACAGGTACTGAGCCAGACTTTTATAATCATACTTACCGTCCACTTTTGGAAAGCGCGCCACAACCTGGCGGCCATTACCAATCTCTATACCCTTTTCACGGATAATGACTTCAATCGTCAGTTTGATTTTAGTGGGCTGGGAACTGCCCGCACTAGTCGGCATATTCAATTCAAGAATAGTCACCCGTGAGAATACCGCCGACACCAGCAGAAACGGCACCAGTACAACCATCAGGTTTAGAAAGGCCGTAATATCCAGCTCTGGCGGCTCTTTGGATTTACCGTGACGACCTCTGACCCGTCTAGCCATTTTTATCAGCCAGTGCAGATTGACGCTTGGCAAATTCTGAAATGACATTCAGTGTTTTAACCGATGCCATTTCCAGACTATCAATAATTTCACCGGTTTTAGATGTTAGCCAGGCATGGATAATCAGCAGGGGAATACCGGCCATTAAACCAAATGCAGTGGTATTCATGGCAACGGAAATACTGGCGGAGAGTAAATCAGCTTTTTCTGCCGGGTTTGCATTAGCAACAGCAGTAAAGGCTTCGATCAAACCCATAATCGTACCCAGCAGTCCCAGCAATGTGGAAATGTTTGAAAAGAGCGCAATATAAGGGGTGCGTTTTTCCAGCTGAGGAATAATTTCCATCATGCTTTCTTCCATGGCAATTTCAATATCGTCCCGGCGTCTTACCGAGCCCTGTCTTGCCAGCCCCATGCGTAATAATTTACTGATGGTCGAATCATCATCGGCCACGACTTCTCTGGCCTTGTCAAACTCGCCTTCTTCCAGCAAAGGATGCACTTCATCCCATACTTTTCGGTTAACCCGTCGCACATTGGTTAGCTTGATATAACGTTCTATCGCAATCGCTATACCAACAGCAAAGACGATAAGGATAGGGTACATAAAGGCCCCACCCGTCTGGAAAAATAATACGATTGTGTGGATTAAGTCCATCACAGACTCCTCATCATTAAATTACAGTCAATTGTAGACGCTGCTTATGGTTTTGGTTAAAAAAAATCTATTTTGAGTGAATCAACTCATAGTATTTTAATTCTCTTAAAAATACGTCTTTATCGATTGGAGTCATAGACTCATCTAATAGTCCGGCACTAAGGCTGGTTTCTATACCCACTTCGGAATTTTTCCAGGGCACAATATATAAAGACTTGGGTGCTTCCTTATTACCAATAATTGATATACCGGATAGTTCTCTGGCCTCATCCTGCTTTTTGTCAGCGGCCAGTGCAGGAGTCACCAGCAATAGATTTAAGCACAACAGTAAAAATTTTATTTTCATTATTACATTCGCCGTTTCAAATCCGTGATCCAGATTTTGATATTTTTATTATCTTCAATATCCAGATACTTCTCATATTGATTCAGGGCACACTCAAGATCCCCCATATACAGATCACATAAAACCCCCAGATTCTGTAATGCTGGCAAATAATCAGGGTGATCAGCCAGTGCATTTTCATAGGCTTTACGGGCATCGGCAAAACGTCCCTGCTTACGATATAACATACCCAGCTCGTTATTCGCCTGCGCATTCCCCAGATCAATATCAACTGCCCTGCGAAGGTTTTCTTCTGCCTTTTCCGGGTCACCCATACGTTTATATGCCATACCCAGGTTGACAAAAGGCGCGGCAAAACGGCTTTCTTCCTTAACCAGTTGATTTAATATATTAACAGCCTGCTCATAGTGCTTTTCATCCAGCAACTTTAGCGCCTCATCAAACTGCTGCTGAGCCTGCTCGCTAATAATAATTTTTTCTACTTTGGCCGGCTCTTTTTTAGCTGGCTCTCGGGTTTCGATTGCACAGGAAACCATCATAAGACTGAGGCACAATATCCATAAAAGCCGAAGACCGGGCATTATGTTCATGGTTGCTCCTCCAGCGGCTTTTTATCTACCGTTTTTTCTTCTACAGCGCTTTCTTTCACGGCATCTTTAGGTGGCTCTAGTACTTCTTCTGTTTGTTGTTCCAGCAAGGGGGACAGCAGGCGCACAAAATCACTGGGCTGTTCATGCTTGTTATAACGGGCCGGTAATAATACCGCCAGCTTGGCAATACTTTTATCTATCCACTGATTGTAAATACCCTCTCGCAATAGCTCGATATTCTTTTCATGCACCCGGATGGCTTTTTCTTCGAAGGGGTAGGCCTGCTCTTCCAGTGCCAGCTCATATTGTTCCAGCTCAAGCTCATTCAAATTGGTTGGACGCTCTGATGACATCAGGTCACGACTGAAAATATAATACATTTCTGCAATTTCGTAAGTGGCCGCAGCTGTCACTTCACCCACCTGATAATCCACCAGCTGGGTATAGGCATGAATAGCCTGTTTTAAGTATCGTTGTTTCTGGATCAGGTTTTTCTTAAACGGTTTAACCAGCTTCACACGATTAAAACGCGTTTTGCGGAATTCGGTTAATTCTAAATCCGCTACAGCTGCCAGATAGCGTGTACGGTCCGTACGCTGATTGCCCCCTTCCCTGTGACCTCGAACAATGGCCGTTAGTTGTTTTTTACGGGCTTTTTTCTTACCTTTCTTTTTATAAATTTTGGCCATTTTCCAGCGAGTTTCCAGCACAAATTCCAGCGGCCTTGGGAACTTGCGCACAAAACGATTCAATACCAGCAAGGCACGATCTTCATCGCCGGCTTTTTCATATAACTCAGCCGCTTCTAACAGCGCTTCTCGCTGTATATCCCTGTCTTTGGTTTCCTGTTCAATGCGCTCAAACTCAGCCGCCGCCTGCAAATACTGTCCATCTTCCTTATATACCACTGCCAGCTTACGGGTAACCTGTGGTTGCAGTTTATGACCCTTAAAATGCTTACGGAAATTCTGTAATACGCTAATGGCGCGCTTCCATTCCTTAAGCACAATTAATGCTGCCGCACCATCGTATTCTGCTGTAGGGATAATTTTTGAACCTGGAGCCAGCCTGGCCACACGCAGGAAGTGCTCGGCGGCTTTTTTATAATCTTTTAAAATACGCGCCTGATCACCCTGTTTATAAATCGAGGCAGCGAGATTCTCGTTCAGGCTCTTACGGCGCTTATCTTTAGCAGGTGTCAGCTTCAACACCTGCATATAGGCTTTTTCTGCCTCAGCATATTGAGTCGTATCAAAGGACGCATGGGCAATTACCAGCCAGGCCGAACGACGCAGAGCCGGTTTAGCATTCGGGTATTGTTTAATGACTTTCCAGCCGGTTTTAATGGCCAGTTCATAATCCTTAATCGCATACAGATCATCAACCGCCGCGGTTAATACAACTGCCGCCTCTTTATGTTTGGGGAAGGTTTCCGCAAACTTTAATGAACTGCGAATAATTTCACGCTTGATGACTGCGCGCTCGGCCTGTGGTGCTTTCTTTAAATATTTACGATAGGCAAAGACTGTGGCATAACCAGCCGCCGAAGATTTTTCATGCGCCGGATAATTATAAGCCGTTTTTTCGTACTCCAGTGCCGCATCACGGTAATCTTTATTTTCCAGCAGTAATTCAGCCAACTGAAAATTCATCCCCGGAGACAACTTATCCTCAGGGAAAGAAAGCAGAAATTCACGATACCAGTGTATCGCTTCTTTATAATTTTCTTTTTTATATTTGCGTAACCGCGGCTTTTGATAAAGGGCATGATAATGATTTGCCAGGTCAATCAGATTAGATTTCAGGAAGGCCAGCACATCCGGATAATCATTAATATCAAAGAAGCTCCAGTAGCTGCCATTTAGTCCATAGGTAGTGGAGAATTCTTTTTTCGCATCCACAACCAGTTTAGGGAAACCGCCCTGCAAATAAATATCAATAACTCGCATATTAAAATATGGCGATACTTTATTAAGCGGATTACGTTCCACATAGCTGATATAAGACTGAGCCGCATCAGCATAGCGGCGCTTGGATAAATAATACTCACCTAAATGGCTATAGATACTGG
>JALTRC010000301.1 GCA_026998145.1 Gammaproteobacteria bacterium | reverse complement strand
TCTTCATAGAAATATTCAAAAACACCGTGAAACACCTGCTCCATTCGCTGGGCAAGATAGTTTGCATCACCGGCAGAATAACCAAAGGCAGAAAATTCCGGTAATTTAACCCGGCCTTTTTCAGGTATATGCCAGGTCCATTCGCAAATACAGTCTATTAACCCCCCGTTGTTTTTATACTCCGAACAATACACATCACCCCAGCTATTCACCATCAACTGCTCGCAGCTATTCGTGCGTGCATTTACAAACACAAGTATCTGTAGTGGCCGGGCATCATTTTCATAAGCTCTGGCGGAAACATCGAATATTTTTTCCGGATTCAGTTTCTGTATAAGAATACCCAGTAACTGATAAGCCTCAACCTGCAGAACCTCATGTGATGGACTATCAATAGATACCTGGGTAACTCCGTTAACCAGCCGGTTTAACCACAGCCATGAAAGCAGGGCTAACGGGTTTTCAAAACCGGGTAATGTTTTTTCCTCGCCCTCTTCACCGCTTAATACCAGCGACCACTGGTGATTTATTTCCTGACGCAATAACACCCTGTCAAAAGCATCGACAATCTTCCGTCCACGACTGTAAACCTGAATCTTGTTATTTTTTTCAGATAATAAAGCCAGCATATTTTCGATTTGCGTATTAAGAGCCTCATTATCTGAATGACATATTCTAAATATTGCTTCCGACAGGCTTTTAATTTGCTGTTGCAGTAACTTGAATAATTTCACCTTTTCAAACACATCATCCTGATGCTGATATTCAAGCCCACCGGCCAGATCTTTAAAAAAATGAGAACTAGCTGAAACACTCTCTGCAAGATATGCCCATAAACGCTGCAGCTGGCGTTTTTCATTCTCAGGCATCTGATCATAAAATGCCTGCAACTGATCTAAAACAACCGGATATAACAGTAAGGAAGCATAGTAGCGAACACCTTTATGCAGTTGCTGCTTAATATGCAATGCAGGCATTTTATGCTCAGAGGAATTATCAACCCATAAAAGAAACATCAATAGTTCAAGGTAAGATTTTTCAGCGGAATCCACAACTGACTTCATGTAGGTCATCAGTTGTTTCAGGCAATCATCCTGATCTACTATCCGCTCACAGC
>JALTRC010000300.1 GCA_026998145.1 Gammaproteobacteria bacterium | reverse complement strand
GCTGGCATCCACAAACTCGGAAACATCACCGCCGTGCATGGCAATCTCTTTTACCAGAGTCGATGAAATAAAACTGCTTTTTTCCGATGGAGTCAAAAACAGGGTTTCAATATCACCCGCCAGATGGCGATTCATACTGGCCAGTTGCATTTCATATTCAAAATCCGACACGACCCGCAGGCCCCGCAAAATCACATTGCCCTGTACCTGATGAACAAAATCTACCAGCAGGGCTGAAAAACCCGTCACTTCCACATTATCAAAGTCCTGCAATACATGCTGCGCCATACGCACCCGGTGATCCAGCTCAAACAGCGGCGTTTTCGATGTATTGGCGGCAATCGCCACTATCACCTTGTCGAACAGGCCGGAGGCCCGCGCCACCAGATCATGGTGACCATTGGTAATAGGATCGAAGGTTCCCGGATACACAGCAATAACTGACATAATTAAATTGGCTCCCGTTTAGCCAGATAATAGCCGATCTGGCCGGCTTTTTTGTGTTTTAACATTTGCCAGTTGGGCGGCAGTTCCGGCAGTGCCTCATGGCTGGCCTGTTCCAGATAGATTAAAGCGTGATCCGACAATGTATTTGTTTCTTCCAGCAAATAACAGGCGGATTGTAATAAATGACTGGCATAAGGGGGATCCATAAACACCAGATCAAAAGCCTGCTGATTGTGTTTTAGCCACTCCATGGCATCCGCCTGATGGCATTCCATCTGCGCAGCTTTCAGGCTTTGAATATTCTGTTTTAGAACAGCACAGGCCGCAGGCGATTGCTCAATCATTACCACCTGCGCCGCGCCTCTTGAAGCCGCTTCAAAACCCAGCACCCCGGAACCGGCAAATAAATCCAGGCATCGGGCGCCGGCAATATCCCCCTGCAACCAGTTAAACAGGGTTTCCCTCACCCTGTCCGTGGTCGGGCGCAAACCCTCCTGCTCGATCACCGGTAATAAACGGCTACGCCAGCTGCCACCGATAATGCGTAGCTTGCCTGTGTTTGGTTTTGATTTTTGTTTTTTGGGTGGCATTTTTTAAAAGCAGAAGCTTTGACGCGAAGACGCAAAGACGCGAAGAAAAACGTTTGGCCTGTTTTTGACACAGAGGCACAGAGGCACAGAGGAAAGCGTTTTTAATGTCTGAGTGCAGTGCTTATTAATGGTTATTTGCATTTTCTTTTAAGTTTCCCCGGACAGTAGTACGCACAGGCGGGAATCCAACCCTATCTTATTTTTCTTTTCCACCCACAATCACCGTCACCATTTTATCCGGGTGAATACGACGCTTTAGGGCATCTCGAATAGTATCAATATTCACCGCTTTCATATTGGCCACAAAGCGATTTAAATAATCCAGTGGCAGGCCATAAAAACCGATCATGGATAAATATTCCGCCAGCTTGCGATTACTATCCACCCGCAGGGGAAAACCGCCGGTAATATTTTTTAAACTGGCCTGCAACTCTTCTGCCGTTGGCCCTTCATTCACATAGCGTTTTAATTCCTTGCGAATAATTCCCAGCGCCTGTTCGGTCTGGTTATTACGGGTTTGCAAACCCAAAGTAAAAGGCCCGGCTTCACGCATGGGTGAAAAATAGCTATACACACTATAGGCCAGCCCACGCTTTTCCCGTACTTCATCCACCAGGCGGGAGGCAAAGCCACTACCGCCAAAAGGATGGTTGGCCACATAGAGAGTAAAGTAATCTTTATCCCCACGTTTAATGCCCGGCTGCCCCATTAAAATATGGGTTTGTCTTGATGGGAAGTCGATACGAATCGTCTGGGCTTTTTGCAGCGGCTTAACCGGCGCAATGGCTGGTGCTTTTTGACCGGCGGGCAAAGGCGAGAGTAAATTTTCTGCAATGGTTTCAGCCTGCTCACGGCTGAGTTTTCCCACTATAGACACCACCGCATTTTTCGCCACGTAATACTGTTTATAAAATGCCTTCACATCTTTTAACTGCATAGCCGCCAGACTTTTTTCTGTGCCATCCGGGGGTGATGCATAAGGATGCTTGCCATAAAGTGCTTTATAAAAGGCTTTTTTGGCGATAGATGAAGGGGACTGTTTACTGGCTTTCACTCCCAGCTTCATCTGGCTTAATACCCGCTGATAAGCATCTTCGGGAAAATCCGGCTGACTTAAAATGGTTTTAAGATTTTCTAAGGCCGGTTTAAAATATTCCTCATCGGTTAAACTGCGCAGACTTAACCAGGCCATATCCCTTAAGGCGCCATTACTGAAATTAGCCCCTACATTTTCAAAACGCTCGGATAATTGTTGCGCCGTTAAGCCACCAGCACCTTCTGCCAGCAAACCATTGCTTAACACAGCCAGGCCTGCCTTGCCTTTATCTCTGGCGCTACCCCCATCAAATACAATACGCACATCGGCCATGGGCAAATCCATCGCCGGCACAAAATACACCTGCGCACCATTAGTGGTTTGCCAGTGCTGTATTTTTGGCACAGCATGGCTTAAAGGAATCGCCACAAAAAAAACAAACAGACATTGCAAAAACTTAGTGGGCATTTTTATGGCCTCCTGTTTGTACCGAGCTATTGATTTTTTGTGGTTCCAGTACGGCAACGGTCAGTGTTTCCGGTTGCAGATATTTTTTAGCCACCGCCTGTACCTGCTCAGCGCTTACCTGTTTTATTTTCTGCATATATTTTTCTTTTTCCTGCCAGCTCAGGCCCACGGTTTCCAGTGTACCTAACTGCATGGCCTGATAAAAAACACTATCCTGCTCGTAAACAGCCGCTGCCATTACCTGTGCTTTTACCCGCTGCATTTCCGCTTCACTGGGTGCCTGCTGCTGAATTTTTTGTAGTTGTTTTAAAAGCCCCTGCTCCACATCTTTTACACTATGCTCACCAATCGGCACAGCATCCAGAACAAACAGATTGCTGTACTTTGCATACATATCATAACTGGCACCGGCCTGTGCTGCGATTTGTTGTCCCCGCACCAGCTCCCGGGTCAGGCGACTGGAATCACCACCATCTAAAATACCGGCCAGCATTTCCAACGCATAAACTTCCCATTCTTTTTCAGCAGTTTTCAGCACCGGCACCTTGTAACCCATGACCAGATAAGGCACCTTGGCCGGCCGCTTTACCGTGATGCGCCGCTCACCATATTGGGGCACTTCCAGACGCGGCTTTAGCGCCGGAATTTCCGATGGTTTTAATGGACCAAAATATTTCTGCGCCAGCTTAAATACATCGGCGGCTTTTACATCACCGGCCACCACCAGGGTGGCATTATTGGGTGCGTACCAGGTTTGATACCAGCGGCGCAAATCTGCCACCTGCATATTATCCAGATCATTCATCCAGCCGATAATGGGTTGATGATACGGGGAATTAACATAGGCGGTTGCATTGAAATATTCGTAACTTAAAGAAGTCGGTTTATCTTCGGTGCGCATACGCCGCTCTTCCTTAATGACTTCTATTTCCTTTTTAAACTCGTCTTCCTTAATCACCAGATTACGCATACGATCCGCTTCCAGTTTTAAACACAGCTCCAGACGATCACTGGCAATGCGCTGAAAATAGGCGGTGTAGTCCTTGCTGGTAAAGGCATTTTCACTGCCCCCGTTGGCGGCAATAATTTCGGAAAACTGCCCGGCCTTTATTTTTTTTGTGCCCTTGAACATCATGTGTTCCAGTGCATGGGACAGGCCGGTAATACCATCATGCTCATAACTGCCCCCTACCTTGTACCACACCTGTGAGACCACCACCGGCGCCCGGTGATTTTCCTGCACCAGCACTTTCATACCATTGGGCAAGATCATTTGCTGCACTTTGGCATTGGCATCAATCGTAAAATCATTATTGCTATCTTTAATGGCTGGCTGACAACCACTTAACAATAAAACACATAAACCTGCTGCATAGGCCAGTTTGCCCATATTGCCCCCGTTAGGAATTAAAGCCCTGTTTCCGACTTCTGCTCTTAATTTAAGTTCGCTGCAATGATAGGATAAGCGCTTTCTGATATACAGTCCTAAATACTATGTTTGGTTTTCTGCGCCGTAAAAAAAATAAAACACCTGAAGATGCCATTGAAGCGGTCGGCCCGGATGAGACTGCCGCCCCCATTGTCGATGACGTTGAGGCTGCGCCGGTAGA
>JALTRC010000299.1 GCA_026998145.1 Gammaproteobacteria bacterium | reverse complement strand
TTGAAGCTTTACATGCCCGTTTCCGTATTGCGATTAACTTTCCTGATCTGAGCATGATGGGTGCAAACAGCTTTATGAATATCATGTCATCACCTGATGCTATTCGTGATGTACTGACTGATGTTGCTGGTGGTACTGTCTCAGACGACGACTTCTAAGTCTGGTCGGTTATTAGTATCTAAGCCCCGGCCGTAAGGTCGGGGTTTTTTTTGTGCTTTAAAAAATCATTGGTTTCCCGGTGTTGTGGGATGTGGTCATTCAGAGTAAACTGACCGGCTCGAAAAATCCCATGATAGTTTAAAACTATATGATTTTTATGGTTTTTTGGTCTTAATAAATGCTTGGAGACATCAAGGTGGAATTAACCGGTGCTGAAATAGTTGTTCAGAGTCTGATAGAAGAAGGTGTTGAACATCTTTTTGGCTACCCGGGTGGCGCTGTTTTACATATTTATGATGCTTTATATAAGCAGGATAAATTGCAGCACATTCTGGTACGCCATGAACAAGCCGCAACCCATGCGGCAGATGGCTACGCCCGTAGCACAGGTAAGCCGGGTGTCGTCCTGGTTACTTCAGGGCCGGGTGCTACCAATGCGGTAACAGGCATAGCCACTGCCTATATGGACTCCATTCCCATGGTGGTGATTACCGGTCAGGTACCTTTACCGATGATTGGTAACGATGCTTTCCAGGAAGTGGATTCTGTTGGCATTACGCGCCCCATTGTTAAGCATAACTTTCTGGTGAAAGATGCGGCGGATATTGCCACGACCATCAAAAAAGCTTTTTATGTGGCGACAACGGGCCGCCCCGGTCCGGTTGTCATTGATATTCCCAAGGATGTGACAGCTCACAAGGCTGAGTTTTCCTATCCCCGTGAAGTGAAAATGCGTTCATACCAGCCAACAGTGAACGGCCATAAAGGTAATATCAAAAAAGCCATTGAGCTGATTTTAACAGCCAAACGGCCAATGATTTATACCGGTGGCGGGGTTATTTTAAGTAATGCCTCTGATGAGCTGATTGCATTTTCCCAGACACTGGGCGCCCCGGTAACCAACACATTAATGGGGCTGGGAGCTTATCCGGCTAACGACAAGCAGTTTGTAGGTATGCTGGGAATGCACGGTACCTACGAAGCCAATATGTCCATGCATCATTGTGATGTATTGATTGCCATTGGTGCCCGTTTTGATGACCGGGTGACCGGTAATCTGGAAAAGTTCTGCCCGGATGCAAAAATTATCCATGTAGATATAGACCCTGCCTCCATCTCCAAAAATGTAAAAGTAGATGTGCCGATTGTGGGCGATGTGAAAAAAGTTCTGAGCGAGTTTAATGGTCTGCTGGATGGAGACGATCGACGTCTGGAGCAGTCCGCAATGCAGGACTGGTGGCAGCAGATAGAGGAATGGCGTTCTCAGGATTGCCTGAAATATAACAACTCTATGGAAAGCATTAAGCCCCAGTATGTGGTTGAACAGCTCCATGAAGTCACCCAGGGCGATGCGTTTGTAAGCTCTGATGTGGGACAGCATCAGATGTTTGCTGCACAGTTTTACGGTTTTAATAAACCTCGTCGCTGGATTAATTCTGGCGGTCTGGGAACTATGGGCTTTGGCTTGCCAGCGGCTATGGGCGTGCAGTTTGCTCACCCTGATGAAACCGTTGTCTGTGTTACCGGTGAAGGCAGTATTCAGATGTGTATTCAGGAGCTGTCTACCTGCCTGCAATATGGCCTGCCGGTAAAAATCATCAACCTGAATAATGGCTTCCTGGGTATGGTGCGCCAGTGGCAGGAATTTTTTTACGAGAAGCGCTATGCCTCATCTTATATGGAATCCCTGCCGGACTTTGTAAAACTGGCGGAATCCTATGGCCATGTCGGTATCCGGGTTGAGAAGGCTGAAGATGTACGCCAGGCACTGGAAGATGCGGTGGGTAAATATAAAGATCGTCTGGTCTTTATCGACTTTATTATCGATCGCGAAGAAAATGTTTATCCGATGATCCCTGCCGGTGCAGGCCTGAATGAAATGATCCTGATATGACTAAGAAACATATAATATCCATATTGCTGGAAAATGAAGCTGGTGCCCTTTCGCGTGTGTCGGGTTTATTCTCCGCACGCGCCTACAATATTGAATCTTTAACCGTTGCGCCAACCGATGATGCCAGCCTGTCTCGTATGACTCTGGTTACCTCCGGCACCGAAGAAATTGTTGAGCAGATTATGAAGCAGCTCAACAAGCTGGTGGATGTGATTAAGCTGGTGGACTTCACCGATTGCAGTCACATCGAACGTGAACTGATGCTGATTAAAGTACAGGCTACGGGTGAATCTCGCAGCGAAGTTAAACGCCTGTCGGATATTTTCCGCGGCAAAATTATCGATGTCACTGATACCAGCTATACCATCGAGCTGACCGGCAAGGGCGACAAACTCAATGCATTTTTAACCTCGCTATCCAGCATCACAATATTTGAAGTGGTGCGCTCAGGTGTGATTGGCATCTGCCGTGGCGACAAAACACTTAATATTTAAAATAACCGACTGGAATAAATCTTATGAGCTTAAATATTTATTACGATAAAGATTGCGATCTTTCTATTATCAAAAGCAAAAAAGTAGCCATTATTGGTTACGGTTCACAGGGACATGCTCACGCACTTAACCTGAAAGACTGTGGTGTGGATGTAACCGTTGGTCTGCGTGCCGGTTCCAGCTCGGTTGCCAAGGCTGAAAATGCCGGGCTGAAAGTAGCAGGCATTACCGATGCCGTAAAAGCGGCTGACGTGATTATGATTCTGGCGCCAGATGAAATTCAATCTGCACTTTATAAAGCTGAAATCGAGCCGAACCTGAAAGATGGCGCAACACTGGCATTTGCCCACGGTTTTGCCATTCACTATAACCAGATCGTGCCCCGTGCTGACCTGGATGTCATTATGATTGCGCCTAAAGCACCGGGTCACACAGTGCGCAGCGAATTTGTACGCGGCGGCGGTGTGCCGGATCTGATTGCGATTTTCCAGGATGCTTCCGGCAAGGCCAAAGAACTGGCGCTGTCCTATGCCTCCGGTGTCGGTGGTGGTCGTACTGCAATTATTGAAACCACATTTAAAGATGAAACGGAAACAGATCTGTTCGGTGAGCAGGCTGTGTTATGTGGTGGTGCAGTTGAGCTGGTTAAGATGGGTTTTGAAACCCTGACCGAAGCCGGTTATGCGCCGGAAATGGCATACTTTGAATGCCTGCATGAGCTGAAGCTGATTGTGGATCTGATGTTCGAAGGCGGTATTGCCAATATGAACTACTCCATTTCCAACAATGCGGAATATGGCGAGTATGTTACCGGCGACAAGGTGATCAATGAAGAAAGTCGCAAAGCCATGCGTGAAGCCCTGAAAAATATCCAGAATGGCGAGTATGCCAAGAAGTTTATTTTAGAAGGTATGACTAACTATCCTGAAATGACAGCCCGTCGTCGTAATAATGCGGCACATCCTATTGAAGTGGTGGGTGGCAAACTGCGTGAAATGATGCCGTGGATTCAGGCGAATCAGATTGTGGATAAAACTAAAAACTAAAAGCTTTGACGCAGAGACGCGGAGAAAAGCAAAGGGAATGTTATTAACACAGTATAAATTTTGCACACCTTGCGTCAGGGTTTAAGGTTTTGCTATTGATTTAAAAAGGAGGTCTTCTGGCCTCCTTTTTTATTTGCCTGAAGAATGATGTATCATGGGCAGCTAATATTTTGATCTTCTTTCAGGAAGCTTCACCTCTTATGCAAAAGTCATCCAGGCCCAGCCACCGCCGTCGCGGTATTTATCTATTACCGAATCTATTTACCACCGCTGCACTGTTTGCCGGTTTTTTTGCGGTTGTGGCCGCTATGAACGGGCGTTTTGAAAATGCGGCCGTGGCAATTTTTATTGCCATGATCTTAGATGGTATTGATGGGCGGGTCGCACGTTTGACCAATACACAAAGTGAATTTGGTGCGGAATACGATAGTCTGTCCGATATGGTGTCTTTTGGTGTGGCACCCTCGCTGGTGATGTATGAATGGTCGTTGTCATCACTGGTTGCCCAGGGGCCTATCTGGGGTAAGCTGGCCTGGTTGGGGGCTTTTGTTTATGTGGCCTGCGCGGCTCTGCGACTGGCCCGTTTTAATGTGCAGGTGGATACGGCGGATAAACGTTATTTTCTGGGGCTGCCCAGCCCGGCGGCTGCGGCAACTGTGGTGGGTATGGTGTGGTTCTGTACAGAAGCTGGCATCAGGGGTGAAGATGTGGCCCTTTATGCGCTGATTCTCACCACTTTTATTGGTCTGTTAATGGTGAGCAATTTCTTCTTTTACAGCTTTAAGGAAGTGAATTTTAGAGGCAAGGTGCCCTTTATGGTGCTGCTGCTGGTGGTGCTGATCTTTGCCTTTGCGTCTATTGACCCACCCACTATTCTGTTTGTGGTATTTTTTCTGTATAGCCTGTCCGGGCCGGTATTCAGCCTGGTACGCCGGGTGAGAAAAGTAAACAGCCGCGGGCGTAAACTCAAATCGTCCAGCTCGGATGAAGCCGGAAAAGATACCGGGAAATAATGGCCTGTGTCGGGCAGGTGGTTTGTGGCAGGGGTGATTTTTTAAAGATTCACCACAGAGGACACGGAGAGCACAGAGGAAAGCTTATTTATTGTTAATGTCGCTGTCCTTATAAATAAAAAATCTCTGTGTCCTCCGTGTCCTCTGTGGTGAACAGCTTAAACTCCACTCCATAAAAAAACAGGTTCAGCCAGATAGCAAATAAATTTTTGCTGTAGGCTTGGCAAAATTCCTCATTATGGTTATAGTCAGCACATGACATCTATATTTTACAAAACATCATCTGTATCTCGCTGCGCTGCCTGTGGTGTGGGCGCGGGTGTTTTGTCACGTCTACCTTTATTACGCTCTCATGCGCTATTCCTGCTGCTGCCTTAGGGCAGACTATGCATGCCTGGCGAGGCGAAACGCACATCCAGAACCCTTTTATTTAAAATACGAATCCACTTTTGCGTGGAATAATTTTGCCCATCAGTGGCCCAAATGCAAAAATAGTATTCGTATGGATTTGCGGAGCAAGTCATGTCTGACCAGTTAATTATATTTGATACAACCTTGCGCGATGGGGAGCAAAGCCCTGGCGCGTCCATGACCAAAGATGAAAAAGTGCGTATTGCCAAAGCACTTGAACGCATGAATGTGGATATTATCGAGGCCGGTTTTCCCATTGCCAGCCCCGGTGATTTTGAAGCGGTGCAGGCGGTGGCCGAAGCGGTAAAAGACAGTACCGTTTGTGGCCTGGCCCGCGCACTGGCCAAGGATATTTCCCAGGCAGGTGAGGCCTTGCGACATGCTAACTCTGGTCGCATCCACACCTTTATTGCCACTTCGCCCATTCACATGAAAATGAAATTACGCATGGAGCCGGACGCGGTATTAGAGCAGGCGGTGGGCGCCGTTAAAATGGCGCGCAAGTTTACCGATAATGTGGAGTTCTCGCCGGAAGATGCGGGGCGTTCCGAGCTGGACTTTTTATGCCGGGTGATTGAGGCGGTAATTGATGCCGGTGCGAGAACAATTAATATTCCGGACACAGTGGGCTATAACCTGCCCAATCAGTTTGGTAGCCTGATTAAAAATTTAATCGAACGTATCCCTAATTCCGACAAGGCGATTTTTTCTGTGCATTGTCATAATGATTTAGGGCTGGCGGTGGCTAATTCCCTGGCGGCTGTACAAAATGGAGCTCGTCAGGTTGAGTGTACGGTTAATGGTTTGGGTGAGCGAGCGGGTAATGCGGCGCTGGAAGAAGTGGTCATGGCAGTGCGTACCCGGCAGGATTTATTTGACTGTGATAGCCGTATTGATACGCCCCATATACTGGCGGCATCCCGTCTGGTTTCCAGCATTACCGGCTTCCCCGTACAGCCCAATAAAGCCATTGTGGGAGCCAATGCCTTTGCCCATGAGTCCGGTATTCATCAGGATGGCGTATTAAAAAATCGCGAGACTTACGAGATTATGCGTGCTCAGGATGTGGGCTGGGGTGAAAACCGGATTGTACTGGGTAAGCATTCCGGTCGTAATGCTTTGCGCTCCCGCCTGCAGGATCTGGGCATAGAGCTGTCATCGGAAGAAGAATTAAATGAAGCCTTTTTACGCTTTAAGGAACTGGCCGATAAAAAGCATGAAATTTTTGATGAGGATTTGCAGGCGCTGGTGGCAGAAGCCACAACCTCTACAGAAAATGAATGCTACAAATTACTGAGCATGAAAGTCTGTTCAGAAACCGGTGAAGTCCCTGAAGCCACCGTAACGGTTAGTATCGATGGCGAAGAAAAAACGGCAACGGCTCAGGGCGGTGGTCCGGTGGATGCGGCTTATAAAGCCATTGAAGATCTGGTTAACAGTGAAACAGAATTACTGCTTTATTCAGTCAACAATATCACCAGTGGTACAGATTCACAGGGCGAGGTGACGGTGCGACTTTCCAAAAATGGGCGAATTGTGAATGGTCTGGGCGCGGATACGGATATCGTAATGGCATCTGCCAAAGCCTATATTAATGCCTTGAATAAAGTTATGGATGGCATTGAAGATCGTGCCCATCCACAGCTATAAGACCTTAAAAATGGATGAAGCCGTTAGACAGCAGTATTTAAAACTGATGGGCGTGCCGGTATGGCAGACTCGTGTGCCAATGCCGGCGGTAACTGAGCCGGAAATACCCGCTCCACAAACACCGGCTTCTGAAATTAAGGCAGCACCTGCCGTTGCTAAAGAAAAAATCCCGCTTGATGTGGTGGCTCCTGCAGAAAAAAATATCGGCTGGGATGGGCTGCAAGCAGCCATACAAAGCTGCCAGTTATGTGAATTGCATCAGGGACGTAAACAGGCGTTAGCGGGAGAGGGAAATCCCAATGCTGATGTGCTGTTAATTGGCGAGGCCCCGGATGAAGTGGACGATCAGGCGGGGCAGGTTTTTGCCGGTGAAGCCGGGCAGCTTTTAGATGCCATGTTAAAAGCCATTGGGCTGGATCGGCAACAGGTGTACCTGCTGAATCTGCTGAAATGTCAATTACCCGAAGGGCGCAAGCCCCATACCAGTGAGCTTTTGTGCTGTGATGATTTTTTGCAGCAGCAAATTAGCCTGCTGCAACCCAAAGTCATTTATGCCATGGGAGAGGCAGCAAACCACTTACTGCTGACCCAGCAACCTTTAGCGGCCATGCGCCGGCGCGCCCACAGCTATAACGGCATTCCGGTGATTGTCAGTCTTTCTCCCAAACAGCTGTTACAAAATCCTGCTGATAAACGCAAAGCCTGGCAGGATTTATTGCAGCTTAAAAAAATGTTTTAGTGTCAACTCCAGCTTATGGTAATCAATCCTCAAATCGACAGGCCTGCAAATTTCAGGGAAATGACCCTGGCGGATGTGCCGGATGTGCTGGCCATAGAAGAGCAGGTTTATGAAGTGCCCTGGACCGAAGGCATTTTTAAAGACTGTATTACCGTTGGCTATAACTGTTTTGTGTATGAGCGGGCAGGGAAAATACTGGCCTATGGTCTGATTACCATTGCCGCCGATGAAACCCATATTTTAAACCTGTGCGTCGCGCCTCAGGCACAGGGGCAGGGGCTAGGTAAAAAAATGCTGAATAAATTATTGCATGAGGCGGAAATTCGCCAGGTGTGCTCGGTATTTCTGGAAGTGCGGGTATCCAATAAGGTGGCAATTAATCTGTATGACCAGCAGGGTTTTAACCGGCTGGGGATACGCAAAAATTATTACCCATGTCTGGACGGCCGGGAAGATGCGCTGGTATTGGGTAAGGAGCTGAATTTGCCTGAGTAGGTTTTTGACACAGAGGCGCAGAGACACAGAGATTTTTTAGTCATGATATTGTATTCGTTTTACACGTGAATACATTAAATACCTTCGCGCCCTTGGCGTCTTCGCGTCAAAAAATACACCATAAATCTCTGTGTCTCTGTGCCTCTGCGTCAAACCATCCCACAATAATCCCCCCATAAACGTGTATAATTCGCTTTTCGTTTTTATCTGCAAGTGAATATGTCTGATTATCTCCAGCAAATGCAACGCCGTCGCACCTTTGCGATTATCTCCCACCCGGATGCGGGTAAAACCACGCTGACGGAAAAGCTGCTGTTATTCAGTGGCGCCATTCAGCTGGCCGGTACGGTCAAGGGGCGAAAAGCGGCCCGTCATGCCACCTCCGACTGGATGGAGCTGGAGCAGCAGCGGGGCATTTCGGTGACCTCATCGGTGATGCAGTTTCCCCATAATGACAGCATTATCAACCTGCTGGACACACCGGGGCATGCGGACTTTTCGGAAGATACCTATCGTACTTTAACCGCCGTGGATTCCGCCCTGATGGTAATAGATGCGGCCAAGGGCGTAGAGGAGAGAACCATCAAACTGATGGATGTGTGCCGCCTGCGGACAACACCGATTCTGACTTTCGTCAACAAAATGGACCGGGAAGCCAAAGATCCCATTGACCTGATGGATGAAGTGGAAAATATTTTAAATATCCAGTGTGCCCCAATGACCTGGCCCATTGGTATGGGCAAAAACTTTAAAGGGGTTTTTCACCTTTATAATGACAGTGTGCATTTTTTCAGCGCCACCCACGGCGGCAAAATTCAGCAGGGTGATGTGGTACAGGGGCTGGATAATCCTCAGCTGGATGACATTTTAGGCGCCAGCGGTGCCCAGGATCTGCGGGATGAAATTGAGCTGGTAAAAGGCGCCAGCCATGCATTTGATTTACAGGCCTATCGCGAAGGAAAACTCACGCCGGTATTTTTTGGTTCTGCTATTAATAACTTCGGTATTCAGGAGCTGCTGGATGCGCTGGATACTATGGCACCATCCCCCAAGCCTCGCGCAACCAGCAGCCGTGTTGTAGAGCCGGAAGAAGAAACTTTTACGGGTTTTGTGTTTAAAATCCAGGCCAATATGGACCCCCAGCACCGCGATCGTATTGCCTTTATGCGCATTTGCTCCGGCAAGTTTGAAAAAGGCATGAAGGTCAAGCATGTGCGGATTAAAAAGGATATCAAGCTCAGTGATGCGCTCACTTTTATGGCATCGGATCGTGGCCATGTGGATGAGGCTTATGCGGGTGATATTGTGGGTATCCATAACCACGGCTCGATTCGTATCGGCGATACCTTTACCAAAGGTGAAGAGCTGGCCTTCACCGGCATCCCCAATTTTGCACCGGAGCTTTTCCGCCGCGCCCAGCTGCGTGATCCCTTAAAAATGAAAGCCCTGCAAAAAGGTCTGATTCAATTATGTGAAGAAGGGGCAACGCAGCTTTATCGCCCCATGACCAATAATGAACTGATTCTGGGTGCGGTGGGCGTGTTGCAATTTGATGTGGTGGCTCATCGTTTAAAAAATGAATATAACGTGGATTGTGGCTTTGAACCGGTGAATGTCACCACTGCCCGCTGGGTAGAATGCGATGATGAAAAAATGCTACAGCAGTTTAAGGATAAGGCGGTTTCTAATCTGGCGCTGGATCATGCGGGAGATCTGGTTTACATCGCGCCAACCCGGGTGAATCTGGATATGACCATGGAGCGCTGGCCAGATATAAAATTCCTCTCCACCCGTGAGCAT
Source organism: Gammaproteobacteria bacterium (assembly GCA_026998145.1). Classification (GTDB taxonomy): domain Bacteria; phylum Pseudomonadota; class Gammaproteobacteria; order SZUA-229; family SZUA-229; genus JALTRC01. The sequence goes on along the minus strand of JALTRC010000299.1, from coordinate 1,242 downwards.
GGCATTTACGAAACATCAAATTAAACAGACCGCAATATTATTCTGGTTTTTATAATATTGAGTCGGGAGTGCTGGCCGTATACACCAGCCTGTCGGCGCCATTATCATCTAAATAAATCTGTAAATGCATGTCTTTATAAACCCAGCGATGAAGTGTTCCCGTATCCTCTCTGATATCCGGGTAACCAAAACGCTGCAATACCATCTCTTCTGTGTAATCGACACTGGGCCGATAAATGAGGGTGCTAACAATGGCGTCTTGCAGGTCGCCAAGCTGTGCATCGGTAATGCTGATTTTTTGCAGGCTGGAAAGTGGTGGATGCTGGGGAATTAGCTGCTGCAATCTGCTTTGAGGTAGATCATATACCAGCTCAATATCCGCAATCAGGCCATCAAATGTAATGCCTTTGAACAGGCTAAGCAGTTTCAGATTTTGATTGGAATCCACCAGCAACATATTCTGTGCTTGCCGTGAAAAGCTATTCAAGGCTGTTTTCAGATTGCTTTTTCCAAGGATAATGCCAAACGCATTGATATGATTATCGGGCGTGTGTACGACACTCCAGGGTGTTTCTGAATCCATTTCCACCGGGGAATAGCGGCTCAGGCCGATAACCAGAACAGCCGAGCCGATAAGGAGCAATAATATAGTGGTTCTATTCATAATGTCGGGAAAGCTTTTGCGTTGATATTACAGGAATATAGTCTATATATGATTGATAATTAAAAATAAATATCAGGGCTACTCCTGGCTCTGAGAATATATTGGATCGTATTCAAAATGAAAAGTCTTTCTCGGCTTGTTCCCCGGAATATAGGAGTTTTTGCAGATATATCTTCACTGATATTACTGCTCTACGTGCTTGTTAGCCTGTACAGCATACTGCAAATGCAAACCTTTCTTTTGCTGTCGACGGTGTTAATTATTGCCTTTGGACTCCTGTTTTTTCAGCGTATCAATCAAAGTCGTAAGAATTCCAGGCTGTTTAAACGGCTATCCGAACAGCTTGAAATCTGCCTGCAATCAGGGGAGAGCAATAGTCTTGAGCCGGTAAATACTCATGATTATCTTCCATCTGTCAGGAATTTTATCGAGCAGTTCAATATGCTGATCGCTAAATCATCTGCCAATGCGGGGCTGTTTAATGATGTGGCAAGCAAGCTGGCGGAACAGGCCCATGAGTTGTCAGTTATTGCCAGTGGTATTGAAACGCAGATGCAGGGGCAGGCAGATAAAACCAC
>JALTRC010000298.1 GCA_026998145.1 Gammaproteobacteria bacterium | reverse complement strand
CCAACCGATACCGGCGAAGGCAGCTTGAGTTCGAGAAAATTCAGGCGGCTCTGCCGTTATGATATTATTCCGGACAGTAGTGCGCCTGCGCGGAAATGACGCAAAAAAAATAAAATGGCTTCGCGTCCTCTGCGCCTTCGCGTCATAAAACATTAAATCTTGCCAATCAAATTAATAAACACACCCTGGGAGTCATAACTCAAATCCGTTAAGTCATCAGATGTAGGTCGGATTGCGCTTTTTAATCCGACATTTTTGTCGGGTTGAAATGCATAACCCGAACTACCTCCGTCATTCCGGACGTAGCGCAGCGGAGATCCGGAATCCAGATACTTTAAAGCTGACAACTGGATTTCCGCCTGCGCGGAAATGACGCATAAAAAAATAAAATGGCTTCGCATTTACATCAATAAACTTTGCGTTCTCCGCGCCTTCGCGCCAAAGAAAATTAAATCTTGCCAATCAAATTAATAAACACACCCTGGGAGTCATAACTCAAATCCGTTAAGTCATCAGAGAAATCCGTAAAGTTATAACCTACACCAAATTTGATATTTTTACCCAGGTGACGATAAATACCCAGCAGCATACCGCTGCGACTGTCCTGTGCTTCCGGCAGATCCAGCATACGTGCTTCAATCAGGGCATCCCAGCGATGCACAAAATGCCAGTCTGCACGCAGCACATATAACAGGGCGCTACTGTCAAAAAATTGCGGATTAATGCGTTCCTGAGCTAACTGTCCCAGCCGGTATGCCAGTTTGCCACCAAGACTCCAGCGGTGCGAAATGTCATAAATACCATCCAGTGACAGTACATGGGATTTCTGTATAAACGTCGCCGCCGTATTTTTTATACTGACCTGATCCTGGGTGGGCACATTATAAAAATAGGTATATTTAAACAGGCTGTTCCAGCGATCATCGAGGACGGGACGATAAGCATAACCCAGCACGGCTTCGGTAAACTTGCCATTATAAAAATCCCCCTGGGAACTCTTGCTGTCAGAGTAATTCAATTTACCGATAAAACGCCAGTCGGGATTTAACTGATACTTCATGCTGTTCTTGGTGAGCCAGCTGATGCGTTCAGCTTCTGTGCCATCGGCGCTGGTGGTAT
>JALTRC010000297.1 GCA_026998145.1 Gammaproteobacteria bacterium | reverse complement strand
AGCCAATCGCCCTTGCACCTATGCCGGTTAAACCGTGAATGCGTTCAAGCTGCTGGATGATTTTTTGATAGTCTGGAATGCTGTTGCGTATTTCAGGATTGTCGTGATAGCCCGGCTGCTGTATTTCCCCATAGCCATAAAACAGGCGCATGGTGTTTTCAATCATGACGTTATAGGAACCGTTTTGCAGGGAGGGCATAAAAATTAAAAACACACAGGTAAAGGCAATAGCCAGGGTGGTTAAAATGGTTCGCCGCTGTTGCCGCCATAAATTCCGCCATGCCATTTGAATCATCATGGGGCTTGCCAGGGACGTGGGTTGCGCAGATTGGCCAGCGTAAATAAATAGCCGGGCAGGGGAATATTAAAAGCGCCTTTTTTATTAGTAAGTTCGGTCCAGTGATCTTTTTTATCTATGTTTATCATGCGCATCACCAGTGGAAAAGCGCGCCCCCCCAATGGGCCTATCTTTGTGGTAAGCATTTTTTTAACCGGCTTCATATCCTGATCAAAAAAACTTTCTTCCAGCAAAATCCCATCATCACGAATACGCAGAATTTCCTTGCCCCATACAATCGGTGCGTCTGGTTTTGGAATGGATTCGATGGTGTAGACAGTGTGATGGTTATTTTTTTCTGTGCGGATAATGCGATGGGTGTACTGGTTAATAATCTGATCGGATTTTGCCAGATCATTATAGGAAAAATCCGAGCCCATCCATGACTGACTCATCATGCTGGCCGGCAGTTTAATGACCTGATTGAGTTTGGGCGAGAATATCCACATATCCCGATTCAGTTTAAGGGTGGCATTGCCCGCATCTTTTTTAGGCGCGGTAAAAATAATTAATGAATCCTTATCACCTCTTGTCCAGCCGCGCAGACTCATTTGTCGTTGCCAGTCGGGGCGGTGGATAATCATATCCACTTCAGTGTAAGAGGAATCGCTGCGCCAGTAATCAATCGCCTTTTTTATCAGCTCGGCCGCATCGGATGGTGTGGCCTGTGCAATAAGCTGCAGGCTGTTTAAAAGAATAAATAACAGGATGGATGCAAGGTGTTTCATTTCAGCCTTCAGCGTGGGAAAGTCTGTTTTTATTATTCACCCGAAAGGGTGCTT
>JALTRC010000296.1 GCA_026998145.1 Gammaproteobacteria bacterium | reverse complement strand
CTGTCTTTATTAAAAGAATTATCAAGCGTTAAATTTACTGAATCTATCGATGTTGCGATCAATCTGGGTATAGATCCCCGTAAATCAGATCAGGTTGTACGCGGTGCAACTGTATTGCCTCAGGGCAGTGGTAAAGATGTACGTGTTGCGGTGTTCACTCAGGGTGAAAATGCTGAAGCGGCAAAAGCAGCAGGCGCCGATGTGGTCGGTATGGATGAGCTGGCAGCTGAAATGAAAGGCGGCGATCTGAATTATGACGTAGTTATCGCTTCCCCTGATGCCATGCGCGTTGTGGGTCAGCTGGGCCAGATCCTGGGTCCACGCGGCTTAATGCCTAACCCTAAAGTGGGTACGGTAACGCCTGATGTTGCCGCTGCGGTTAAAAATGCCAAGGCAGGTCAGGTGCGTTTCCGTGCTGACAAGGCCGGTATTGTTCATTGTTCAGTGGGTGTGGCCAAATTTGATGTGCCGGCCCTGAAAGAAAATCTGGAAGCGTTGCTTGCGGATCTGAACAAAGCCAAGCCATCAGCGGCCAAGGGTGTGTACCTGAAGAAGATCACCGTATCTTCTACTATGGGTCCCGGTCTTGCTGTTGATCAGGCTTCACTGGCAATATAAAGAATATATGCCCTGTTATTGCGGGGCGAAAAGAATTTGGCTAGCCGAGTGATCGGTGGCGTCAAAGACCGTGGGAGCCGCAAGGCTTAATCAGTTGTATTGCAACTATCTCACGCAGATGGTGACTTCCCTTTGGGAAACACCGGAAACGGTTAATCTGGTTGTCAGATTAACTTATTGAACTTGGCTGGACATGGTACGCCATGCTCCAACCGAAAGTAGGAGTAACACTATGCCTCTTAATCTCGAAGACAAAAAAAGCATTGTCGCTGAGGTTAATGCTGTTGCTGCTGATGCGCTTTCAGCCGTTGCGGCTGAATATCATGGCCTGACAGTGGATCAAATGACTGCATTGCGTGTGGAAGCACGTAATACAGGTGTTTATCTGCGAGTTGTAAAAAACTCACTGGCACGTCGCGCTCTTGAAGGAACCGATTTTGAATGTATGAAAGAAGGTCTGGTGGGTCCACTGGTACTGGCTTTCTCACAGGAAGATCCCGGTTCTGCTGCACGCCTGATTAAGGGCTTTGCAAAAGAGAACGATGCGCTGGTCACCAAACTGGTTTCAGTTGGTGGTGAGTTGCTGTCTGCGGGCGATCTTGATCGTCTGGCAAGCATGCCAACCCGTGATCAGGCAATTAGCATGTTGATGGCGTTAATGAAAGCCCCTGTTGAAAAACTGGCCCGTACTCTTAACGAAGTACCGGGTAAGCTGGTTCGTACAGTGGCTGCCGTTCGCGATCAGAAGCAAGCATAAGCATAAGCTCACGTTTAAGTGTTTAGATTTAATTAATACGATTATTTTTGGAGAAATACCATGGCTGTATCAAAAGACGATATCCTGGAAACAATTGCTAGCATGTCTGTAATGGAAGTTGTAGACCTGATCGAAGCAATGGAAGAAAAATTTGGCGTTTCAGCGGCTGCCGCTGTTGCTGCTGCACCTGCTGCTGGCGCTGCTGCCGGTGGTGAAGCCGCTGCTGAAAAAGACGAGTTTGATGTTGTACTGGCCAGCTTCGGTGACAACAAAGTTGCTGTTATCAAAGCGGTTCGTGGCATCACAGGCGCTGGTCTTAAAGACGCTAAAGAAATGGTTGAAAGTGCACCTGCAACTATCAAAGAAGGCGTATCTAAAGCTGAAGCTGAAGAAATGCAGAAGACTCTGGAAGAAGCTGGCGCAACAGTCGAACTTAAGTAAGACTTGTTTAAGCGGCTTTGTCCTATGTCAAAGCAAGGCTGGTAACGTAAGTTACCGGCCTTTTGCCGCTTCTAAAATTGATTGTTCTGTAGCTTGCTAAAAGGCGATTTTAGAGTCGTTTTTTAACAGTCTAAAGACTGGTGTGAATTAAGTGTCTCTCATTATGTAGAGATCAAGTAAGCAGGTAAGCCTGCTGTTTATATAGCTCCTGCATGAGCTGGTAAAAGGCTGCTCCGTGCCACTGACATTGTGAGGAAAACCGATGGAATATACCTTTACCGAGAAAAAACGTGTCCGCAAGGATTTCGGTAAACGCCCGCCTATTCTCGACGTGCCGTTCTTGTTATCGATGCAAATCAACTCCTACCGGAGTTTTCTGCAATCGGATAAATCAGAAAAGCAACGCGTTGAAGCCGGCCTACATGGTGCATTTAGCTCCGTCTTTCCAATTGTAAGTTATTCAGGTTATGTATATCTGGAATATGTAAGTTACCGTTTGGGAACACCAACTTTTGACGTTAAGGAATGTCAGCTGCGTGGTATGACTTATGCTGCGCCACTGCGCGTATTAATGCGTCTGGTCATTTACGATAAGGATATGCCCCTTAACAGTAAGGTGGTTAAGGATATTAAGGAGCAGGAAGTTTACATGGGTGAGCTTCCATTAATGACCGATACCGGTACCTTCGTTATCAATGGTACCGAGCGGGTTATTGTGTCTCAGTTGCATCGTTCACCGGGTGTGTTCTTCGATCACGATAAGGGCAAGACGCACAGCTCAGGTAAGCTGCTGTATTCGGCACGGGTTATCCCTTACCGTGGTTCATGGCTGGACTTTGAGTTTGACCCCAAAGATTCTGTATTTGTGCGTATTGACCGTCGTCGCAAATTACCGGCTACGGTTCTGCTGCGTGCGCTGGGTTATGAAACCGAAGAAATTCTCGATATGTTCTTCGACACCATTCCCTGCAAGCTGGTTAAGGATGGCGTGGAAATGCCACTGGTGGCTGAACGTCTGCGTGGCGAAAGCATCAGCTTTGATATTAAAGCCGGTGATGAAGTCATTGTTGAAGCGGGTCGTCGTATTACCATGCGTCACATCAAGGCGCTGGAAAAAGCCAAGGTTAAAAAGCTGGTTGCGCCGATTGATTTTATGCAGGATAAAATTCTTGCTCACAATATTATCGATGAGTCTACCGGCGAAATTCTGGTGCCAGCCAACTCGGTGCTTGATGAAGAAACTATCGAGAAGCTGCGCGAAGCCAAGATTAAGAAATTCGATATTCTGTATACCAATGAGCTGGATAATGGTGCCTATATTTCCAATACACTGGCCATTGACACCACAACATCACAGCTGGAAGCTCAGGTTGAAATTTATCGCATGATGCGTCCCGGTGAGCCGCCAACCAAGGATGCTGCCGAGAATCTGTTCAAGAACCTGTTCTTTACTTCGGATCGTTATGATCTGTCCGCTGTTGGTCGTATGAAGTTTAATCGTCGTCTAGGTCGCGAAGAATCCACTGGCGAAGGCATTCTGTATGACGGCAAGTATTTTGCTCAGCGTAAGAAGGATGATTACGCCAAGGAGCTGGTTGAAAAGCTGGGTGATTCTTCTGACATTCTGGATGTATTGAAGCGTTTGATTGCCATTCGTAATGGCCACGATATTGTCGATGATATCGACCATCTGGGTAATCGCCGTATCCGTTGCGTGGGTGAGATGACGGAAAATGTTTTCCGTGTTGGTCTGGTGCGTGTTGAGCGCGCGGTTAAGGAACGTCTGTCCATGGCAGAGTCTGAAGGCCTGATGCCCCAGGAGCTGATTAATGCCAAGCCCGTATCGGCTGCCATTAAAGAGTTCTTTGGCTCATCTCAGCTGTCCCAGTTTATGGATCAGAATAATCCATTATCTGAAGTGACTCACAAGCGTCGTGTTTCCGCATTAGGCCCCGGTGGTCTGACCCGTGAACGTGCCGGCTTTGAGGTGCGTGACGTACATCCTACTCACTATGGTCGTGTCTGTCCTATCGAAACCCCTGAAGGGCCAAACATCGGCCTGATTAACTCACTGGCGGTTTATGCCCGTACCAATGAATATGGTTTCCTGGAAACTCCATACCGTAAAGTGGTTAATGGCAAGGCGACCACCGACATTGATTATCTGTCGGCTATCGAAGAAAGTAATTATGTGATTGCACAGGCTAACGCGGATCTGGATGCCAAGGGCAAACTGATTCAGGAAATGGTTTCCTGCCGTCACAAGAATGAATTTACCCTGGCCAGCCCGGATCAGGTTCAGTATATGGACGTGTCGCCCAAGCAGATTGTATCGGTGGC
>JALTRC010000295.1 GCA_026998145.1 Gammaproteobacteria bacterium | reverse complement strand
GTACATAACCATCAATATCGGTTCGATAGTAGGTGTCCTGTAGATTATCCAGAATACCTTTAAGCTCCCGTTGAGCCGCCTGGCATTCCTGCAGGAGCCTGTTTTTATCGTTCTGTTCTTCAATAAGTTGTTGCTTTAATTTTTTACAGGCCTGTTGGCTACTATATAGCTTCCAGGCAAGTGCGCACAACAGCAGGAACAGGAGGGCAGAAATAATGGCCATCAATATTTATCCGTGACTGTTCTTGCTTATTGCCACTGTATGGAGCGGGCCACATCATTAAAAAAACTGTTGTCATATTGTGCGTTCGGATCATAGATTAGAGCATAGATGACAAGGCCCGCAAGAAAGGCAATGAAGACAATTGCCGAGATAATATTGCCCTTATTCAGCTTTTTTGATTTTTTCGTTTTACCCATAACAGCCAAAGATGATTAGTCGATAGCTTTATAGTGTAGCAAAAACGGTGAGATTGCTGGAAAAAATTAAGAAAGCTCTGAATTATTCATAGATTCCTTAATGCTGACATTTTGAACAGTAAAATGTCGAGCGTTGAGCCAGCGTAAACTGTTTAATGGCTTGCTGGCAGACAGGGCAGGGCTGATCTTTGCGCCCATAAACATTTAATGTTTGCTGAAAATAGCCGGGCTTGCCATCGTGATGGGTAAAGTCCCGCAGGCTGGTGCCGCCCTGTTGTATGGCCAGTGTTAAAACCGCCTGAATAGACTTAACTAAATCCTGATATTTTTGCCGGGATATTTTTCCTGCCAGCCGCTTCGGGTTGATGCGGGCCATAAACAGAGATTCGCTGGCATAGATATTTCCCACGCCAACCACAATCTGGCTATTCATAATAAAGGTTTTGATGGGGACTTTTCGATTGCGGGATGCCTGGTATAAATACTCAGCATTAAAATTATCACTTAAGGGTTCGGGGCCGAGATTTTTGATTAGCTTATGTTGCAGAGGATCTTTTTTTGTCCAGAGCACGGCGCCAAATCGGCGCGGATCACGCAGGCGTAATATTTTATGATGAGCAAAACAGATGTCGATATGATCGTGTTTTTGAGGAGCGGTTTTTGCATCCACAATATGCAAACTACCGGACATGCCAAGGTGGATAATCACCGTGCCCCCAGCGGATTCCAGTAATAAATATTTGCCCCGGCGTTTAAGGCCCGTAATTGTATGTCCGGGCAGTTCAGTTTTTAAACGAGCCGGTACAGGCCAGCGCAACTGTTTCTGGCGAACAATAACATCACTGACCTGCTGGTTAAGTATATGAGGTTCTATGCCCCGGCGGGAGGTTTCAACTTCCGGTAGCTCAGGCATTTCAGTTGCCGGTATCTGTTGGTGTCTGGGGGCTTTTTTCTGCGGGCTGAATACGCAGCAGTTTATCGCCCATGCTTTCATCCAGGTGATACTCAATACCCAGATCCGGGCGCGCCAGAATCAGCCAGGGTTTTTTATCGGTGATTTCAAAAATCAGTTCCCTGTTTTTTGTTTTAATGATGACCTGGCCTAGCTGTTTGCGTTTCATATAGGCGTGTACGCCAAAGGCCTGAGCCATTTTCCAGTTTTGAATAAAAGTTTGAATATCATCGGCGCTGATATTTTTATTCTCCGGTTTCAGACGCCATTTTTGCTGCTGTTTTTCCAGTTGTTGATCGGGCAGAATAATGGCCTGAATATCGGTGTTTTTATTGAGCAGTAACAGGCTGACAAAGCTGCTGGGCTGAGAATTGATTAAGGGATAATTGTCATCGTGGGCCAGCAGAACCCTGTTGCCGCTTTTAATATAACGTTGTTGGCTTACCGGGTTGCTGGTGCCCAGCTCAATCCATGTGTTATTAAACTGAATGCGGGCGCGGGGTGGGTCTAGTGCAAAGGTTTTTAAATCCAGTTCATTTGCGTGGTAGATTTTTGTGCTTTTTAACTGGCTTAATTTCAGTAGCTGCTTAATACGAAAATCATGGGCCGGCATTTGATAGGGGGATGTCATTTGCCAGTGCTCCCCCTGTTTGCGCAGTATGATGTCCGCTTTTTTGCGGGGAATGGTAATGCTTTGAATATTGTTAATATCAAGGGAGGTGAGTTTTTTTTCTGCGTTTTCTTCAGGCTGATATAACAGGGCAATGCTGATTAAGATGCCCAGCATTATCACCATTAACAGGTTTAGAAACAGGCGTGATTTCATTATGATTTTTTGCGCCTGCGCCATATAACAATACCACCCAGCAGTAATAACAGGGGCAGGGCAACCAGAAAACCAAAACTGATAAATAAAACCTGTGTGTCGTCCAGCTGCAAACTTAAATCAGGTGCGCTGCGAGGATCAATATTAATCAGCTCATCATCTTCCCCAAGCCAGTTCATAATATTCAGGCCCAGTAATAAATTGGCTCCGGCACCCACATAAGTATTGGCGAGAAAATCACTGTCACCAATCACCACAATACGTTGTTCCCGATTGTTATCGGCTGGTCGTTGTAATGCCATGCCCAGATAAAGCGGGCCTTTCTGATCGCCTTTGTCCGCTTCATAGCTAACCTTAAGGCTGAGGCCGTCTGTATCTGACCAGCTTCCTGGCAGGGTGATTAGCAGAGGGGCGTTTTGCCAGTCAGATTCTTCTTTGCTTTTCAGTGCCTCAGCAATTGGAAAGAGCGTGTTGTAACGTATCTGCCGGGTAATCGGATGATCCCCGTACTGAATAATGGGAACTACGGAAGGGTGCTGAATGCCCAGGGTTTTACGCAGGCCAGGATCGTCATCAACCACCACGCCTTTGAGGAATTCGATGTTCAGAGTATCGGCCAGTTGCTGTAGTTGGGACAGTTTTCCCGGATCATGTAACCACAGCAGGTTGCCGCCCTGTTTGATATATTCCATGAGCTTGTCGATTTCACCCGGCAACCAGGGCTTGTCACTGGCGGCAATAATTAAGGCATCGATACCCTCAAGTTTATCGGTGAGTAAATTTAAACGGCGCAGTACAAAGCCATTATTTTTTAACTGTTGGGCAAATTTCAGATAGCCGGTATTGCTGTCACTTTGGGGATCACGCTCCCCATGGTTATCAACAAATGCCAGCAGCGGTGCCTTTTCACGGGACAGGCGCAGCAGTGCATTGGTGATTTCCTGTTCGCTTAGATTATCAATGGTTTCATGTTTGCCATTGTATTGAATCAGGCTTTGTCCGTAGCGTTCAATCTTATCGGCTTTGGCCAGTTCAATATCCAGATCCGGGTTTAATACCTTGAACTGTACATCGGCTTTGATGCGTTGATAATTTTTGAGTATTTCGGTCGCAGCCTGCACACTGCCGTCATCATCCATCTGGTAGCTGCGGATAATAACCGGCTGTTTGAGTGTGTGTAGCAGCTCAATGGTATCCTGGCTTAAAGAATTGCGCTGATTTACCGTCCAGTCACTGCGAATATTGTATTCATAACTGAGCCAGGCCAGCACTCCGATGGTGGATAAAAAAAGCAGCAGAAAAATAATCGATTGCAGGCGAAGTTGCAGACGGCTGTGTTTATCCATACGCATCAGTTTTGCACCCGTTGTTTATCCAGTTGGCGAATGGTGAGCACAATAAAGCTGAGACTAAATAGCAGGTAATAAGCGACATCGCTGCTATTGACTATGCCTCTTAACATGGGCAGGTTATGTTGCAACAAGGATAAATAGCTAAACAGCTCACTTTTATTGATGCCGTTGCCGGCGGCGCTGTCGATAATCCATAACATAATCAGCAGGCCAAAGGTGCTGATGGCGGCAACACTGGGATTGCGGGTAAGGGATGAAAGATAAAGCCCAGCGGCAGAAAATGCCGATACCAGTAGTATCAGAGCCAGTACACCGGAGGCGAATTTACCCATGTCCAGATCCGTGCCCATGAGTAATGACAATGGCATTAAACTGATCTGGGCAATGATTAAAAACAGAAACAGTAAAATACCCAGATATTTCCCCAGCACAATCTGGCTCATGGAAACCGGCGAGGATAATAATAACTGAATGCTGCCACTGCGATATTCTTCAGCCAGCAGGCGCATGGTTAATACCGGGCAAATCATCAGTAATAAAACACTGGCCGTATTAAATAGCGGGGCGACGATTAAATCCGTTGCGCCCGGTGCATTTTCAATAACGG
>JALTRC010000294.1 GCA_026998145.1 Gammaproteobacteria bacterium | reverse complement strand
GCCGAAAAACCCGGCCATGTTAAGTGGCGAACTGCGGCCGGCATTATCAGCAGCTGGTGGCTGAATATTCCGGTTTCAATGTTGCTGGGCTGTTTGTACTGTTTTGTTTATCTTGCTATCTGGAACTAGTTTATGATCGGTTTTATTAAAAAATTTATTTTACCGAAAGAAGTTGATTTTAATGAAGCTTTATTAAAGCAGGCACAAACCAGTAAAAAAATGGTGAATGATCTGTATCAGGCCTGTATCAATCAGAATAAAACGGCTCACGATGCGATTAAAGAAACGGCTCAGCTGGCACGTGAACAGAAAAGCCAGAATATGGCCCAGCTACTGGATGTTTTTATAACCCCGTATGATAAAGAGTCGATCTACCGCATGATCACTCAGCTGGACTGGATTACCCTGAGTGTGAAACATTTTCAACTGGAAACTGAAATTTATGATATTGCGTCACTGAATGAATATGGGGGAATTTTTAAAATTCTGCTGGAAATGACCGTTGCACTGGAAGGCGGTATTGCCCAACTGGGAGCTGAAAAATTAAAAACCATTGCCGGTAAAACCGATTCCATTCACGACATGTACGATCAGCTTGTTGAATTATGTGCCAGAGCAACGGCTGATTTACTCAAGCATGATGATTACAAACATATTATTCAGCATAAGGATATTTTGCTGCAACTTAAGGATATAGCCAAACATATCCATGTTACAGCTAATACCCTTGAAGATATGACAATTAAAATTGTTTAACGAAATCCCGGAATATGCATGCGCCAGTAGCGAATCAGAAAATAGCCAAATAACATTCCACCAAGATGGGCAAAATGCGCCACACCCGCCTCTGTACCCGTAACGCCTGCCCACAATTCAATGGCAGCAAAAATCATCACAAACCATTTGGCTTTTAGTGGCACCGGTGGAAAGACCAGTATCAATATATCATTGGGATAGCGCATCCCAAAAGCCAGCAGTAAACCAAAGACACCACCGGAGGCGCCAATGGTTGGATAATAACCACCGCTTAAGCTGGCAAAAATTAACTGCACCAGGCCTGCGCCCACCACACAGACAAAATAATAAATAGTAAATAGTTTTGAACCCCAGTCATTTTCCAGC
>JALTRC010000293.1 GCA_026998145.1 Gammaproteobacteria bacterium | reverse complement strand
CCACCACTCGAAAATATGGGGGCACCGGGCTGGGGCTTGCCATTTCCAAACGGCTGGTGGATTTAATGGAAGGCACTATCGGCGTTTCCAGTAGCGAAGGAGAAGGTTCCACTTTCTGGTTTAAAATTCGCTTACCCTTCTCACAAAAACCGGAACCACTGCCACTGGCCAATCTCAATAATGTACATGCTCTTATTGTTGACGATAACCGGCTAAACCTGCGCCTGTTATCAGAGCAGTTACAAAGCTTCGGCATGACCCTGGACAGCTGTGAATCCGGGCAGCAGGCATTGGCTTTACTCGACCATCAACAGGCCAAATATCAGATTATTATTCTTGATTACATGATGCCGGAAATGGATGGGGAAATGCTCGCCGGACACATTAAATCTATTCCGGCCTATCAGCCTGTGCCACTGGTATTACTGTCATCCAATGCCCATCATGGTGATGCCCGCCATTATGAAAACATCGGCTTTTGCGCCTTCCTGACCAAGCCGGTGCGCGTACAAACTCTACGCCGCACCCTGGAAGCGGCCCTGGGATTAAAACAGCAGGGCAATAACAAACGCTTCCTGACCCGTTACAGCTTTAATGAAAGCCAGAAAAAACCCACTGATCATATTCAGTTTTCCGCTCACATTTTACTGGCTGAAGATGACCTCACCAATCAGAAAGTGGCCACAGGAATTTTAAACAAGCTGGGATTAAGTGTTGATATTGCCAATAACGGCTTTGAAGCACTGGAAAAAATCAATCAGAAAAATTATGAACTGATTTTAATGGACTGCCGTATGCCGGACATGGACGGTTTTGAAGCAACTCGAAAAATTCGCCAGCTGGAAAACTTTAAAACATTACCGATCATTGCCCTCACGGCCAATGTATCCGATGAAGATCGCCAGGAATGTTTGGCCGCCGGTATGAATGACTTTTTAGGCAAGCCATTTAAACTTGGCGAAATAGCAGACAAATTAAGCCAGTGGCTAAATACCGGGCAAACCGCCACCGAACAGCCCAGCTTATCGAAGGACACAACAACCCAGACCCTTCAGGCCAGCAGCAATGATGCTATTGATAGCGAAACAATGGAGAACCTGCGTCAGTTAATGGGGAATTTTTTCGACCATCTGATACCCGGTTATACCGGCGATATGGACGCCAAGCTGATTGAAATAGAAAACAGCCTGGAAAAGGAAGATTTTAAGCAGCTGCATTTGCTGGCCCATAGCATCAAGGGCAGCAGTGGGAATATTGGCGCCATAAGCCTGTCGGAAATTGCCGCCACCATGGAAACCCAGGCAGCCAATCAGCAATTACAGGCCATTGCCAGTAGCTTTGAACAACTCCGGCAGGAATATGAGCGGGTCCGCCAGGCGCTTGATGCTTATTAAGGCAGAGGTGCCGCCAACAAATTTACTCTAAAGGCCCTTCATCCGCTGACGGGCATCCTCAATTGCCTGCCGCACCTGCTCCGGCGCCGTGCCACCAATATGGTTACGGGCCGCCACACTACCTTCCAGGGTCAGTACATCAAATACATCCTCGCTGATAATCTCGCTAAAGCCCTGTAATTCCTGCAGGCTCATTTCACTTAAGTCCCGCCCGCTTTCCACACCCAGAGCCACCGCGCGCCCCACCACATCATGGGCATCCCGGAAAGGCAGCCCCTTGCGCACCAGATAATCCGCCAGATCGGTAGCCGTGGCAAAGCCCTGTTGAGCAGCCTTGTACATATTATCCTTTTTGGCCTCAATAGCCGGGATCATGTCGGCAAATGCACGCAACGAGCCGAGAATGGTGTCGATTGTGTCGAATAATGGCTCTTTGTCTTCCTGGTTATCCTTGTTATAGGCCAGGGGCTGGGACTTCATTAGCGTCAGCAAACTCACCAGATGGCCATTCACCCGGCCGGTTTTACCCCGCACCAGCTCCGGCACATCCGGGTTTTTCTTTTGCGGCATAATGGAGGAGCCGGTGCAGAAGCGATCCGGCAGGTTGATAAAATTGAACTGGGCCGATGACCAGATTACCAGCTCCTCGGAAATACGGGATAAATGGGTCATTAGCAGAGCCGAGGCGGCGCAAAATTCAATGGCGAAATCCCGGTCACTAACCCCGTCCAGGGAGTTACGGCATACATCATCAAAACCCAGCAGCTGTGCCGTGTACTGACGATCCAGCGGATAGGTGGTACCCGCCAGGGCCGCCGAGCCTAATGGCAGCACATTCATACGATCTGCACAGTCCTGCAAACGGCTGGCATCCCGCTGCATCATTTCAAACCAGGCCAGAATATGGTGGCCAAAGGTGACCGGCTGGGCCACCTGCAAATGAGTGAAGCCGGGCATAATGGTATCGGCTTCTTTTTCCGCCAGCTCCAGCATACCCCTTTGCAGGCGGCGGATTTCACTGATGGCCAGGGCAATCTGGCTGCGCAGATAAAGGCGAATATCTGTAGCCACCTGGTCGTTACGGGAGCGCCCCGTGTGCAGCCGCTTGCCCGCATCCCCGACAATCTCGGTGAGGCGGGCTTCGATATTCATATGCACATCTTCCTGGGCAATCGACCAGTTAAAACGCCCCTCGGCTATTTCCGTTTCAATCTGATCCAGCCCCTTGAGCAAAGCCTGCAAATCCTCATCGTTCAGCACACCGATTTTTGTCAGCATTCGGGCATGGGCGCGAGAGCCTTCGATATCCTCCCGGTACATGCGCTGATCAAATTCCACCGAGGCGGTAAAGGCTTCCACAAAGGCATCGGTGGGTTCATTTAAACGGGCGCTGGATAGTTTATTGCTGGATTCCTGGCTCATAATATTTGGCTTGTGCTGATAAAGTGGCGGCATTATAGCAAATCATCAAGCGAGGTTTTAAAAACCCGGGGCAATTTGCACTACACTTCGCCAATGGATTCAAAAACAATAAATAAGGAACAGGGCTTTTTACCCAATTTCTGCGATGTTTCATTAGTATTAATGCTGGTACTGCTGGCAGAGCTACTGGCACTAGTGCTGACGCTGGCTGCGCCCATTGAAAAAATACACTTCTGGAATCGCTTTGCCCTGATCTCCATGTTTATCCAGTGGGTCGCGCTACTGAATGCAGCCCTGCTATGTGGCCTGCGCGGCCTGCTGAATCAGCTCAGTGTATTGAAAAGCAGCCTGTTCAGTTTTAGTCTGATGATGCTGATCAGCCTGATATTCAGCCTGCTGGTGGTGGCCTATGGTAACTATGTGGGCGTAACGCTTTATGCAGAAGAACACGCACGATTTTTTGTGCTGCGCAATCTGGCAATCAGCGCAGTGATTTATGCGGTGGTGCTACGTTACTTTTATATTCAATGGCAGTGGAAGCGCCATCTGGAAGCCCAGTCCCATGCCCAGATACAGGCACTAAAGGCGCGGATCCGCCCCCACTTTCTGTTTAACAGCATGAACACCATTGCCAGCCTGATTACCATTGATGCGGGCAAGGCAGAAAAAGCCGTGGAAGATCTCTCCGATCTGTTTCGGGCCAGCCTGCAAGAAAAACTGCGTCACACACTGGGAGATGAAATCCAGCTGGCCCGCAGTTATCTGGATATTGAACAACTGCGTCTGGGAAACCGGCTGCAAATCCAGTGGCAGCTGGATACCCCCGATCAAAGCATAGAAGTGCCTACCCTGTGTTTACAGCCACTGGTAGAAAATGCCATCTATCACGGCATTGAACCCCAGCCCGACGGCGGAATTATTAAAATTGCGGCGCATATTGAAAACAATAGTCTATGCTTATCTGTAAGCAATCCGATTCACCATAATAAGCAGATGCAGCACCACAAGGGCAATCACATGGCACAGGATAATATCCGCACACGGCTGCAACTGACCTATGGGGAAAAGGCATCATTTGAAATACATACTGAGCAGGAGCAATACCAGGTTACGCTCAAAATACCGGTGAACCTATAAGACGTATGAAGATTCTGATAGTTGACGACGAACCCCTGGCAAGACAACGCCTCTCCAGCCTGATTCAGAACCTGGATGGCTATACAATCTGTGGCGAAGCGGCCAATGGTGGCGAAGCGCTGCAACAGGCACAAACCCACAAACCGGACATTATTCTGCTGGATATTCGCATGCCCGGTATCGACGGTCTGGAAACGGCCCACCATCTGAATCAGCTTAGCCGCCCG
>JALTRC010000292.1:779-1130 GCA_026998145.1 Gammaproteobacteria bacterium | reverse complement strand
GCATGAGTCTGTCGATAGCAGATTTCACACGGCTGCTGAAATCACCTGCGGCCGCGATTGCGGGATTACTCAACCAGACTTTAATCCTGCCACTTATCGCCTTTGCGCTGCTGTTTGTGTTCGATCTTGAGCCTGATCTGGCGCTGGGTCTGGTCATTCTTGCCGCCAGTCCTTCCGCGACGACATCCAACCTGTTTACCTTGCTGGGGCGCGGTGATGTAGCCCTGTCAATCGCGATTACCTCCGCAAGCAAGTTTCTGTCGGTTTTCAGTATTCCTTTGGTTGTCGGTCTGGGGATGAGTCTGTTAAATATCTCTGATAAAGAAATTTCGCTATCATTCTTTGAAAATG
>JALTRC010000292.1:0-769 GCA_026998145.1 Gammaproteobacteria bacterium | reverse complement strand
CCCTTAATCACAGGTATGATTATTCACCAACGGTATCCCGGCTTTGCAGCCAGGGTTCAACCATGGGTGAAAAGAATAGCGATAGTCTTTCTTGTCATCCTTGTTGTCGGACTGGTGGTTAAGGAACATGCGTTGCTTGCCAGCCGGTTTATTGCTGTTGCGCCAGTGGCCATTACGCTTTGTTTGCTCAGTATGTCCACAGGGTATTTGCTCTGTTCATCATTAAAACTACCCGAGCCACAGCGCACCGCTATTATCATTGACAGTATGATGCAAAGTGGCGGCATCGCAATGGTAATCGCTATAAGCCTTACCGGAATGACTACTGCTGCCATTCCCGCTGCGATGTATTCTCTTTTTATGTATTTGTCGGCTGCAGGGTTTGTACTATATCGGAATTTTTCTGATCCTGACTCTGTTGGGTAAACATTATCCACCATGGTCGGCTGAAGCCAACCCTACAGTGTCAATTTTCGTAGCTAATCAAGATAATTCAGTGATTTTTTACCGGTGATCTGGTGGATGACGGATTGCCGATCTTCTTCCTCGTAACCTTCGAGTTTTAGCGTGTCATGAAATCTTTTTATCAATCGCATAGCGCCGCTGTGCTGGCCGAGAGAGATATAACTGCAATACAGTTTTCCCGCCAGCCCCTCATCAGTCGGATTCAGGCGTAACGCATCTTTGAGCAATTCCAGCGCCTGTGAAAATCGCTCTGAATTATTGTAAATATCTGCCAGCATGTTAACGCAATTGATGTGTTTTTCCA
>JALTRC010000291.1 GCA_026998145.1 Gammaproteobacteria bacterium | reverse complement strand
ATGGAAATTCTGGGTGGCCACAGCATCAAAGACAAATCCGGCTTTAAAGCCATGATCAAGAAAGCGCAAGAGATCGAAGAAGCGCGCATTTCTGGTAATCAATAGGAGCACAACACATGTCCAAAGAATATTCATTTTATCCGGGCTGCTCTTCTCAGAAAGGCACTTCAGGATCTAATCTGCAAACTTCCGTTGACGCAATTTGCGATACGCTGGATATTAAACTGAACACCATTCCAGACTGGAACTGCTGTTCAGCGTCTATCGGTTATTCCGGTGGTGGTGAGCTGCCCCGTTTAGCTTTGTCGGCGCGTAATATTGCACTGTCTGAAAAGCATAATCCTAATCAGGAAATTGTGGCCACCTGTGCAGCCTGCTGGTTAGCCACTCGTGAAACCAAAGAGCGTATCGAAGAAAATGCTGAAATCCGCGAAGGTACGGAAGAAGCACTGAAAGAAGCCCACCTGGAAATCTCCAACGAGATGCCCAAGGTGCGTCACATGACGGAAGTGCTGATCGAAGATATTGGTTTTGAAGCCATGAGCGAAAAGGTGGTTAAGCCACTGGAAGGCATCAAGATTGCCGGTTATGTGGGATGTCAGACCAACCGTCCATTCGGTATTCACGGTGAATCATTTGAGAATCCACAGTATCTGGACAAGATGGTTGAAGCCATGGGCGCGGAAGCCTGCACAGGTTACGAGAAAAAAGTATCCTGCTGTGGTGGCGCACTGGCATTCTCCGAGCCGGAAAAATCTCAGGCACTGGTAAAGGGTATTATTGAATCGGCATACGATAATGGCGCCGACATGATTGTAACCCCTTGTCCGGTTTGTCAGCTGAATGTTGAAGCCTATCAAAATGACATCAATGCCACCTACGGCACCAAATTCAATATTCCTGTAACCTATTACAGTACATTGATGGCGGTTGCCTATGGCAAGAGTGCTAAGGAGGCCGGTCTGGATGGTTTGATGATTCAGGCAAAACAGCTAAACGATATTGCCAGTAAATAAAAATATTTATTTTTATCTACGGTTTAAAAACCCACCATTTTGGTGGGTTTCAGACTGCTGATAAACCCCAACATTTTTTATGCTGGGGTTTATTTTTTCTGTAGACTTTTAACC
>JALTRC010000290.1 GCA_026998145.1 Gammaproteobacteria bacterium | reverse complement strand
TAGAAAGTGATAGGCAGCCAGTTTGTTGTCGCCTTTCTTTTTAAAATCCTCAGCCTGTTTATAAACGGATGCGGCCAGTTTATCGGTGAGCTGGCCGATGAGTTTAATGTTCTTTTTGCCTTTTCGAGGAATAAGATTAATGGCTGTTTTATAGGCTTTTTCTGCTGTGGCGTAGTGGGCCAATTCAAACTGGGAATGGGCATACACAATCCAGGCCGTACGTTTTAAATCGGCTTTTTTAATTTTTTTATTATCTATAATGCGTTTGGCAAATTCAGATGCCAGGATATAGTTTTTGACCTGGAAAAGGTTTTCCGCTGTTTTGGTGATAACGGCAGGAGCATGTTTATCATTCGGAAAACTGTTACTAAAGCGAATGGCACTGTTTAAAGCCTGTTGTTTTAAACGTTTAAGGGCTGGCGGTTTTGCCTGCTTCATTAAAGTATTGTATGTAAGCAGAGCGGCATAAGCCGCCTCGGCACTTTTGCTATGCGAGGGATATTGGTAAGCTGTTTTTTCGTATTCAGGTAAAGCCTGTTTGTATAAATGGGCATCATATAAAGCCTCTGCCAGCAGGAAATTCATGTATGGTGCATCTTTATCTTTAGGGAAAGAGCTTAGATATTTTCGATACCAGCTGGCTGCTGTTCTGTAATCTTTTAGCTTTTTCGATTTTCGGGCTTGTGCATGGAAGTGTTGTGCCAGGTCGCGTATATGTTTGATCAGATTCGGGCGTATTTTATTCTGACTACTAATGCTTTGCTTGTTCCAGAAGGCGGTCCCTACGCCATAATTTTTCACATATAAAATTTTGCTGGGTAAAATTTTGTCGTTTATTTTTCCGTCAATATAGGCTTGCAGTGCAAGGGAGTGGAAATCGGGAGCCAATATGCTCTGTGGGTGTGTTTTAGTGAATGCCATAAATGTATTGGCTGCATCGCTGTAACGTCCCTTATTGGCATAGAGCAGGCCAAGCTCCTTGTAAATAAGGGGTTCATAAAGTTTTGCTGGGGGATTTTTAAAAAGTTCTTCAATCGTTTTGTAGCCGTTTAGATAAGACAGGGATAAGCTGACAACACGCAGTGAGTCGATAATAAAGTCTTTTTCAGATTTGCTGACCGTATCAACAATACCTT
>JALTRC010000289.1 GCA_026998145.1 Gammaproteobacteria bacterium | reverse complement strand
CAACATTTTTGGCATCTTTGTCCAGTACGCCCACATTGCGGGGGTTTTCATAATGATCGAGTACTTTGTCACTGTAGGCCATGATTGCCTCCTGTTTGTTTTCTGCTTTTGACGCGAAGGCGCAAAGGCCGCAAAGACGTATGTGTTGATGAAGCTGTCGTTCCCGCGTAGGCGGGAACCCAGCACACACAATAATCTTTGCGTACTTCGCGTCTTTGCATCAACGCTGTTTCGTTCAGTTCTGTTTTTTGACACAGAGCCACAGAGTGTTTTGGGCTATTTCAACCACCACTTCCACTACCTCTGTGGCTCCGTGCCTCTGTGTCAATTCATTTTTTACCGTTAGCTTTGTCGCAGAGGCGCAAAGTACGCAAAGATTGTGAAAACTGGATTCCCGCCTGCGCGGGAATGACATTACCAACACTTTCTTTTCTTTGCGGCCTTCGCGCCTCTGCGTCAAGGCTGTTTCTCTAGTGAGCCGCCCACTGCACGCTGTTTAAATCAATGCCGTCTTTGTACATGTCCCATAAGGGGCTAAGCTCTCGCAGTTTGTTTACCGCTTTTTTCACCAGTTCGATGGTGTAGTCGATTTCTTCCTCGGTGGTGTAGCGACCAATGGTAAAGCGTAAGGAACTGTGGGCCAGTTCATCACTGCGGCCAATGGCTCGCAGCACATAGCTGGGTTCCAGGCTGGCGGATGTGCAGGCGGAGCCAGAGCTGACGGCGATGTCTTTAAGCGCCATTATCAGGCTTTCCCCTTCCACGAAGTTAAAGCTGATATTTAAGTTACCGGCGATGCGATGTTCCATGTCGCCGTTTACATAGACTTCTTCCATGTCTTTCAGGCCATTGTACAGGCGATCCCGCAGGGCTTTGAATTTTTCGTTTTCTGCATCCATTTCTTCTTTGGCAATGCGGAAGGCTTCGCCCATGCCAACAATCTGGTGGGTGGCTAATGTGCCGGAGCGCATGCCTCGCTCATGGCCGCCGCCGTGCATCTGGGCTTCGATGCGGATACGGGGTTTGCGGCGTACATAGAGGGCACCTATGCCTTTGGGCCCGTAGATTTTGTGGGCGGAGAAGCTCATTAAATCCACTTTCATGTTTTGCAGGTCGATGTGCACCTTGCCGGCGCTTT
>JALTRC010000288.1 GCA_026998145.1 Gammaproteobacteria bacterium | reverse complement strand
GCATTGGTCACCAGATTATTAAAGGCACTGTAAATTTCCTTTTCAATGCCCTTAATGCGCACATCAGACGGATCCAGCTCCAGGTGAATCTGATGATCCCCTTTGCTGAGCTGTTTTGCCTCCGCGTAAATATTCTTTAACATGCCATTCACATTAATCGAGCTGGATAAGTCCGCTTCATTAACCCGGCCCGTATCCAGCCGAGATAACAACAATAAATCATCCACCAGAGACTTCATGCGCCGCGCCGGTGACTCTATCCGTTGCACACAGTCTTTTAATGTATCCACATCCAGCTCGTCATCCCCGTCCAGAGTTTCCAGATAACCCATAATAACCGTCAGCGGCGTGCGCAGTTCGTGGGACACATTGGCAATAAAGTCGCGGCGCATATTCATCAAGCGCTGGATATGGGTGACATCGGTTACCAGCATCAAGCGCTGACCGCTGCCATAGGGCGCCAGACGAATATTAAACACTTTATTTTCATGATGGGGAGAGGTGAGTTCCAGCTGCTCATCAAAGCCGGCGTGGTGAAGATACTCAATAAAGCGGGGTTCCCGCAGCAGATTGCCAATATGCTGGCCCTGATCCGCCGGTTTTAAATTCAGCATGGATGAGGCCGTGGTATTGAACCAGACAATCACATTGTCCTTATCCAGCACCACCGCCGCATCCGGCAGGGCCGCAGCAGAATCCTGCCAGCGGCGTAATAATTCGGTGAGTTTCTTTTTGCGCTTGCGGCTGCGGCTGCGAATACGGTAAATCTTGAAAGCCATATCATCCAGCACACCACCAAAATCCCCCGGCTCGGACAATCCCTGATGCAGCCAGTGATTAAAGCGCTGGTAACGGCCAAACAGCTGTAACAGATAGGCCAGCACACCCACCAGCAATCCCAGTACCGGCAGGGAAAACAACAGACCAATCGCCCCGCCCAACAGAGCCAGGCTGATAACACGCCAGAGTTCACTTACCCAGGATTGCTGCATACTTAAGACAACTTCACAGTTTGAACAGAATTATTACAACACACAGGGCCAGCGGCGTCTATTTGCAGATAATTCTATCGATGGATTATTTGTCAGAGAAGCGATAGCCTGCACCGCGAACGGTTTGAATCAACTTATCGTAACCATAGGGC
>JALTRC010000287.1 GCA_026998145.1 Gammaproteobacteria bacterium | reverse complement strand
CCGGCCACGCCTGAATCCGGTTCCTGAACTCCCCCATCGTTGATTTTTAGGCCCCTGATGCTGGCGTCAGGGGCGCGAAACCAGTACCATACGGCCTCTCGTATAATCATCTGCTAATCACTCCTATGGCTCGTAAATCAGCACCGAATTTTGAAAAGTCCCTGACTGAACTGGAACAGCTGGTTGAGGAAATGGAGCAGGGGGATTTATCGCTGGAAGGTGCCTTAAAGCATTTTGAAAAGGGTATTGCCCTGGCTTCCAGCTGCCAGCAGGCATTGAGTCAGGCGGAACAGAAGGTCACTCAGTTGATCGAGAAAAACGGCGAACTTCTGGAAAAACCTTTCGATCTTGACGAATAAGCATGAGCCATTCCGAACAATTCCAAACAACACTCAAGGTGTTTTGTCAGCGCGTTGATAAGGCGCTGGATTTCTGGCTGCCACAGCCTGCCGGCCCGGAGGCTCACTTGCAGGAAGCCATGCGCTATTCGGTTATCGGCGGTGGCGGCAAGCGGGTGCGGCCGGTGCTGGTATATGCGGCCGGCAGCGCTTTGCATGTAGATTTAAACAAGCTGGACGGTCTGGCCTGCGCGGTGGAGATGATTCACGCTTATTCGCTGGTACACGATGACCTGCCAGCTATGGATGATGATGATCTGCGCCGTGGCCGCCCGACCTGCCATAAGGCTTTTGATGAAGCCACGGCGATTTTAGCCGGGGATGCGCTACAGGCCCTGGCCTTTGAAGTGCTGGCCAAAGATGAGAATATGAATTGTGACGCTGATACCCGCCTGCAAATGATTAAATTACTGGCCGATGCCAGCGGTTCCATTGGTATGGCCGGCGGGCAGGCGATTGATCTGGCGGCAGTCGGCCGGCAGCTTAACCTTGAACAGCTGGAAAATATGCACCAGCTGAAAACCGGCGCACTGATCCGCGCCAGTGTATTGCTGGGCGCCATGGCCAGCCCGGATACCAGCGAAACCCAGTTACAGCAACTATCGGAATATGCCCATTATGTGGGCCTGGCTTTCCAGATTCAGGACGATATTCTGGATGTCACCGGCGACACGGAAACCCTGGGCAAGCCCCAGGGCTCAGACGAGCAGCAGAACAAACCCACCTACCCCGCATTGCTGGGGCTGGACGGGGCAAAAGAGCGGGCGCTGGATTGCCATCAAAAAGCCCTGCAGGCGCTCAGTGAATTTGATAGCGCCGCCGATACCCTGCGCCGACTGTCCGCCTTTATTGTTGAGCGTCGCCACTGATGAGCGATTCCAGCCAAAATCCTTATGCCCTGCTGGAAAGCATTGATACCCCGGAACAGCTGCGCCTGCTAAATACCACCGAACTTAAGCAACTGGCCGATGAGCTGCGCCAGTTTCTGATTCAGTCGGTAGCACAAACCGGTGGCCATTTGTCGGCCGGGCTGGGCACGGTGGAGCTGACCATTGCCCTGCACTATGTATTCAATACCCCCCATGACAAGCTGATCTGGGATGTGGGCCACCAGAGCTATCCCCATAAAATTCTTACCGGCCGCCGCCAGCAGATGCACAGCATGCGCCAGCGCCATGGTCTGGCCGGTTTTCCCAAGCGTGAGGAAAGCCCTTACGATGCCTTTGGTGTTGGCCATTCCAGCACATCTATTAGCGCCGCGCTGGGCATGAGCCTGGCGGCTGCGCAAAATGGTATTGCCCAGAAAACCGTGGCGATTATCGGTGACGGGGCCATGACCGCTGGCATGGCGTTTGAAGCCTTAAATCATGCAGGGGATACAGACGCGGATATGCTGGTGATTTTAAATGACAATGAAATGTCCATTTCCCCCAATGTGGGGGCATTGTCCAAGCATCTGGCGAAAATTCTTTCCGGCAAAATGTATTCCACCATGCGCAGCGGCAGTAAGCGGGTGCTGGAAAAGTTTTCCATGTGGGAGCTGGCACGGCGCGCCGAGGAGCATGTGAAGGGCATGGTGGTGCCGGGCACATTGTTTGAAGAGCTGGGCTTTAATTATGTGGGGCCGGTGGATGGCCACGACATCCCCACCCTCAGCGCCATTTTGCAGAATCTAAAACAGCAGAAAGGCCCCCGCCTGCTGCATATTGTCACCCAGAAAGGTAAGGGCTATAAACCGGCTGAAGACAATCCCTGTATGTATCACGGTCTGGGCAGCTTTGATCCGGAAACCGGCGACAAGCTGGATCTGTCCTCCGGCACCACCTATACGGAAGTTTTTTCCCGCTGGGTCTGCGATATGGCGGCAGCCGATGACAAACTGGTGGCCATTACCCCGGCCATGCGGGAAGGCTCCGGGCTGGTGGAATTCTCCCAGCAGTTTCCGGATCGCTACCATGATGTGGGCATAGCCGAACAACATGCGGTGACCCTTGCGGCCGGCATGGCCTGCGAAGGCATCAAGCCGGTGGTGGCCATTTATTCCACCTTTTTACAGCGGGCCTATGACCAGCTGATTCACGATGTGGCGTTACAGAATCTGGATGTGCTGTTTGCCATCGACCGAGCCGGGCTGGTGGGCGCAGACGGCCCCACCCATGCGGGCAGTTTTGATTTAAGTTATCTGCGCTGTATTCCCAATATGCTGATTATGGCCCCTTCCAATGAGAACGAATGCCGCCAGATGCTCAGCACCGGCTACCATTATGCAGGCCCGGCGGCGGTACGCTATCCCCGTGGTCAGGGGCCGGGGGTTGAGATAAAGCCTTCTCTGAAATCACTGGAAATCGGCAAAGCCGAGATCAGCCGCGAAGGGGAAAAGGTGGTAATACTGGCCTTTGGCAGTATGCTGAGTGCGGCCGTGGAAGCGGCAGACAGCATCAATGCCAGCGTGGTGAATATGCGCTATATCAAGCCACTGGATACGGAATGCATTAAGCACATGGCCGGGCAGCACGAGCTGATTGTGACCATTGAAGAAAATGCCCTGCAGGGTGGAGCGGGCAGCGCGGTAAATGAATATCTGCATCAACAGGCGATTAACTGCCCGGTAATTAACCTGGGTCTGCCGGATTATTTTGTGGAACAGGGTAGCTCCCAGCAACTGCTGGCCGATTGTGGCCTGGATGCGGCCGGTATTTTGAAGGCCATCGAGCAGCATGGCGCCCTTTAAGAAATTGCTAATACAGGTAAAAACAGATAAAATCCTAGCGTTTTACTAGGTTATTTTTTCAAGATCATTCATGGCAGCTCAATACACATTAAAAATTCTGGCTGAATTTGCTTCCGCACACACCCTGCGGGACTATCCGGGCGCCTGTAGCCGAATGCACGGCCACAACTGGAAAGTCGAGCTGGAAGTTACCGCCAGCCGCCTGAATGAAACCGGCATGGTCATAGACTTTAAGCAGATGAAAGCCGCTGCCAATGAAGTCTGCGATCAGCTGGACCACCATTACTTAAACGAAATCCCCCCCTTTACTGAAACCAACCCCACTGCTGAAAATATTGCCGCCTGGCTGTACGGGGAAATTTCAAAAAAGATTAACAACGATCAGGCCAAAGTCAGTTCTCTAACCCTGTGGGAAACCGACCGCGCCTGCGTAAAATATACTGAAAGAGAATCAAGATGACTGATACTGCTGCCCCAATGGCTGATGTACAAAGTAGCGAAGACCGCCGCCACATTGCAATCAATAAAGTTGGCATCAAGGACATTCGCCATCCGGTGCAAATTAACGACCGCTCCGGCAGTGTGCAGCACACAGTCGCCAACTTTAATATGTATGTGGACCTGCCCCATAATTTCAAAGGTACCCACATGTCCCGTTTTGTGGAAATCTTAAATGGTCACGACCGGGAAATTACCGTCAAGTCTTTTCACAGTATGCTTTCTGAAATGACCGAGCGGCTGGATGCGGATCGGGGCCACATCGAAATGAATTTTACTTATTTCGTCAAT
This sequence comes from Gammaproteobacteria bacterium, assembly GCA_026998145.1. GTDB lineage: Bacteria > Pseudomonadota > Gammaproteobacteria > SZUA-229 > SZUA-229 > JALTRC01. The sequence goes on along the minus strand of JALTRC010000287.1, from coordinate 313 downwards.
AAAACTGCGCCCAGCTCCGGCGTACAAAGCCTGCTGGATTATGATGTCACCTTTATCGGTGATCGCAAAGATGGCAAAAACTGCGTGGCCGTAAAAGTGGTGGTGCCGGTTACCAGCCTGTGCCCCTGCTCCAAAAAGATTTCTGATTATGGTGCCCACAATCAGCGCTCCCACGTTACCGTGAATGTACGCACAAATGACTTTGTGTGGATTGAAGACATTATTGATATTGTGGAACAGGAAGCGTCCTGTGAACTCTATGGTTTACTGAAACGCCCGGATGAAAAAGTGGTGACTGAGCGCGCTTATGACA
>JALTRC010000286.1 GCA_026998145.1 Gammaproteobacteria bacterium | reverse complement strand
TGCCATCCAGGCCTATAACAAATTCTGCATCTTCCCGTGTCATTTCACCAAAGCGTTTCAGTCGATTATTTTCCTTTAATTTAATCGGCCGGGATGACATGCCAATATCCGCCTGATTATTTTCCAGAGATTTAAATGCAGTACCCGATCCATGGGATTTGATTTCTACAAAATACTGCTGATTCTTTTTGTCCCGGGCAATAATGATTTTTTCTTCTTCTGCTAACTTCCGTATTTTCACATTGGTATAGCCTTTTTCATAAAGCCATGATTCCACCAGTTCAGGTGCCAGTTTTGCACCTATAGTGTTGGAGCCGTGCAGGCGCATCAGCACATGATTATCTGCATACAGATTTGTGACTGAAAAAATAAAGCTGAGTAAAAACAGGGTAAAGCGCATTGATTAAACCTCTAAGTAAAACGTCCGCTAAATTTAATCCGGATTTGTTACAGCTTTATTAAACGCTTATATATTTTAACTGTCATATTTCAGTCATAAACAGGGGGAATAATCATTTATAAAGGATGGAAAATTAAAAATGGATTCCCTTTTAATCTTAACGAGGCATCCATAATGACTCTGCCAGAAAATACCCACTTAACTTCCACCCAGCTTGATTTTCCTGTTACCGGATCTGTCGCCAATATTTTAAAATATATTAAGCCCGTCCATCCGGATACGCCTATGATAGTGGTGCTTGAACGATTTGTGGGTATTCCAGATCTTTATGCCATTCCTGTTGTTAAAAATAATATTCCTGTGGGTTTGATTAATCGAAATACCCTGATTGAGCTTTTCAGTAAACCCTATACCCGTGAGTTATATGGAAAAAAACCTATTCAGAATAATATGGATAACAAACCAATTATTGTTGATATTTCCGAGCATATTGATGATCTGGCGAGAATCATTCTTGACGCCGGCATGCAATATATGTATGACGGATTTATTATTATCCAGAATAATTTTTATGCAGGAATGGGAACAGGGCATAGACTTCTGGATGAAATAACCGAATGTAAACAACGGCACTTTTATAACCTGGCCCATTTTGATCAGCTGACCGGACTTCCTAATCGTTTACTGTTTAAAGATCGCCTGGAACATGCCTTCTCACAAGCCTGCCGAATGAACTATCTAGGTGCACTTT
>JALTRC010000285.1 GCA_026998145.1 Gammaproteobacteria bacterium | reverse complement strand
AGACGACATTAAGCTTGTCGCGACTTTTTTATAAGTCACCAGGCCGGCCTCTACTCCATATTGATCTTTGATTTTATCGAAATTATCTATTTCAACAATTAAAATAGAAAAGGCTCTGGGCCTGGACAGGGCACCCAACTCAAGATTTGATTTTTCAATAAACTGTTCCCTGGAAAAGAGCGTTTTATTTTTACCACTAACTGATAGACGCTTTACTTCTTCCTGCAGGCGAGATTGTCGCAGAGCGATCATGCAATGAAAAACAATAGCCGTTGCAAGGCGCATTTCATAATCATTAAATAATGATGATGCGCGAAATACGCTTATTACACCCAGCATATTGTTACTGGAGGTAATGGGTATATCCATTCGATACAGTGCAACATTTTTATTTTCAGCACCCAGATATTTCTGTTTATCCAGTACCGCAGATGATGTGGATTTAATTTCATTAAGCCGGCTGGCACTCCAGTCGAGAACGCTGTTATGCAACATGCTTTCTGGCCCCAGCTCTGAAATTTTATTAATCGCTTTATCCTGTATCATGCCGACAGCTGCCGCATCATAATCAATAACTTTATGCAGATATTGCAGTGTTTTACTAAACATTTGATCAACATCGGGAACAGATTTCAATACAGTGTATAAATTCTGTATCACCAGCCCCCAGTCCTGCGCTGATTCTTCATCAGGGACGGGCAATATTGAAATAACAGCTTCTGCTTCAGGCTCTTTTACCGGCTCGCTAAAAAACGGCTCAGCTTCCTCGGCATATGGTTTTTCAACGTTTTTAGACTGGCCGGATAAAGCCGTAATTAAACTGGATAAATAGGCTGCAAGAACAATGGATAAGCCGCCGGTTACCGCATAATAAATAAGTAATATATTGCCGGCCGAGCCTGTAAATTTAAAAACCGACAGCAGTGATATTAAAGCCGCAATAGCAATAACAATATTAAGTTTTGAAAACACACCATACCAGATTAATAATAGGGTAAAACCAAGTAACAGTATAAAATCAATCTGTTTGAGAATAAGAAACTGCTGGTATCCCCATAAGGAAAAAATCACCAGAAATGCACTGCTAATCAATATTGCCGGTGTTAAAAATCTTTCTGATAATTTAAAAAAAACACTGAAGAAAAGCGCCGCCAGAACAGGTGAAAAATTCACAATAATATCTGTACTTAATTCAGAAGAAAAATAGCGTCCAGTAGCAACGGCAGCGGAAACTAAAACAAGAACAGAAAAAGCCTGCAGGGGTTTATTGTATATATAATTTTTATCCATCATGGCATTCTATATGTATATTCTTCAATACGCCTGAATAGATTATGCGGGTATTGGTAAACGGAATATATGACATCAACTTATTGCATCCTTACGTTAAGGGAGCCTCTGATTAATTCTGAGGTTCCCTAGCCTTTATTTTTCTGTTGCCAGTATTGTTCGATACGACTTTGCAGGCCTGTGGCCCTGTAGCGCTCTGAAAACAGTTTGCCATAATTGGCCTGCATCCATAGACCCAGGGCCTGACTGTCGATCTGCCCCATTATACTGGCAAGGGCGTCTATATTCTCACCACCGCCGGCAGCAGCATCGCGACGAATCGCATCATAACGTTTATCGATAAAATTATTCAGTACGACATCAGGCGTGGCAGTATCCAGTGTGCTGGACGTGAAATCAGAAATGGCTAAACAGGCACTGCTGGTGGATAAAATACCGGTAAAAATAAGTATTTTTACTATTTTCATGCTGTCTCTCTCGCCTTATGAACCGAAGAATCTCTGGGATAATTTCGCCCAGTTAAGCTGTATTTCTTAATATTGCCCAATAATCAGTTTATTGCCCTCAGGATCAAAAAGTATTATCTCACGCATACCATAATCAGTTGTGGTCACTTTTCCCGGCTGAAAACCCTTTGCTAATAAGAAGTTATAGCGCGTATCTACATCATCAGTATAGTAGTAGAGAGTGATTATGTCTGATTTTACTGGTTTTTTCGGTTTATTATCCGAACTGTCTATCAACATCAGTTCGGTATTATCAGATTTGATATAGAGCCAGCGAGGATTCCCCTGGCTGTTATTTTCCCGCTTAAGAACAACGTACCCCAGTGCCTGCTGATAAAAAGCCAGGGTTTCCTTAATATGCTGGCAGTTTATGACGGGTATCAGCCGTTGAAGTTTCATCCCTGAAGCGCTGCTTACATTTTTAGCAGTGCAGAGCCCCAGGTAAAGCCGCCACCAAAGGCTTCCAGCAGAACGGTTTCACCCTTTTGGATGCGCCCATCCCGAACCGCCGTATCCAGCGCCATGGGAACAGAGGCTGCGCTGGTATTACCGTGCTTGTCCACGGTAACCACCACATGATCCTGGGACATGCGTAATTTTTTAGCGGTTGCGTTAATAATGCGGATATTGGCCTGATGGGGCACCAGCCAGTCAATATCGGCTTTTGTCATATTATTGGCCGCCAGGGTTTCATCCACAATACGCCCCAGGGTGTTTACCGCCATTTTGAAAACCTCATTACCCTTCATGGTAATAAAAGCTTCACCCGCTTTAAGATGCTCAATACCATTGGATACACCATAAGGCACTTTTAACAAATGCTCATAACTACCATCCGCATGCATGTGGGTGGATAAAATACCGGCCTCTTCTGAGGCTTCCAGTATGACCGCACCGGCACCATCACCGAATAATACACAGGTAGTGCGGTCATTCCAGTCAATAATCCGCGACAGGGTTTCCGCGCCGATAACCAGGGCGCATTTAGCACTGCCGGTCTTGATAAAATTATCCGCAATACCCAGCGCATAAACAAAGCCGGTACATACCGCCTGCACATCAAATGCAGCACAGCCGTGGATATTCAGTTTGTTCTGCACCAGACAGGCCGTGCTGGGAAACACCTGATCAGGGGTGGTAGTGGCTACGATAATCAGATCGATATCATCGGTGGTTTTGCCGGCGGCTTCGATGGCTTTCAGGGCGGCGCGGGTTGCCAGGTCGGATGTGAATTCTTCATGGCCGGCAATATAACGCTGAGTAATGCCCGTGCGTTCACGTATCCATTCATCGGTGGTATCGACAATTTTTTCCAGCTCTTTATTGGTCAGAACTTTTTCGGGCAGACAACTACCGGTACCGGTTATACGTGAATAGGTCACATCACTTCTCTTCTAGTATGTTTTCAAGATGCTTATCAATGCGCTGGGGCACCGCCTGCTCCACTTCCAGCAATGCCACCTTAATGGCATTGGAAAAGGAAAAGGCATCGGCGCCGCCATGGCTTTTGATAACAATATTCTGCAAGCCCAGCAGGCTGGCCCCATTATACACCCGATGATCAAAGCGTTTTTTAAGGGCTTTTAAAATCGGCATGGATAAGAGTGCAGCCAGTTTACTATACAGGTTCTTTTTAAAGCGCTGCTTCATGTAATCAGTAATCATTTTGGCCACACCCTCCGCTGTTTTCAGGGAGATATTGCCGACAAAACCATCACAAACCACCACATCCACCGTTCCCTGATAGATGTCGTCTCCTTCTACAAAGCCATAATAGTTGAGATTACTGTTTTGAATCAGCTTTTCAGCCGCCTTCACCTGAGCATTGCCCTTCATAGCCTCGGAGCCCACATTCAGCAGGCCAATCGTCGGCTTTTCAATGTTATCAACCGCACTGGCAGCCACCGAACCCATGACCGCAAACTGGTACAGATTCTCAGCACTGCAATCCACATTGGCCCCCAGATCCAGCATATGGGTATGACCTTTGGCGGTTGGCAAGGTGGTCATAATGGCCGGACGATCAATACCCGGCAGGGTTTTCAGCACAAACTTGGCGGTGGCCATCAATGCCCCGGTATTACCTGCACTCACCACTGCATCCGCCTTGCCTTCATGCACCAGGTTAATAGCCACCCGCATGGAAGAATCCTTCTTTTTACGCAGCGCCATGGCAGGTGCTTCATCCATTGCCACCACTTCTGATGCATGCTGTATCTGCAATTGATCGGATGGGGAGACGCCATGTTTTTCCATCGCTGCATTAAGCACATCTTGCTGACCAACCAGTATCAGGCAGGTTTGAGGTTTGTCTTTTAGCAGGCGTATAGCGGCGGGGATAACCACTTCCGGGCCAAAGTCCCCGCCCATGGCATCCAGGGCAATAATAGGTGTTTTAGACATAATTTTCCGGCTGGATAAAAAACGGGCGGATTACACAATCCGCCCGC
>JALTRC010000284.1 GCA_026998145.1 Gammaproteobacteria bacterium | reverse complement strand
AGTGATTTATAGAATAGTAGAATATTTGATTAATAGCGCTATTCAATCACCCTAGTTGCCAGAGGAAAGAAACATGTCTATTTCAATTATCATCGCAGGTCTCGTTACAGGTATGCTACTCGGCATCTTTGGCAGTGGTGGCTCCATTATCACTATGCCCGCCCTGCTTTATTTATTAGATGTTGAGCCCAAATCGGCCATCGCCATGAGCCTGGGCATTGTTGCAGTCACTGCGACTATCACGGCATTACAACACTGGCGCCACGGTAATGTGGATCTCAAAATCACGGCTGTTTTTGGTTTATTTGGTGTGGCTGGCACTTATGCTGGCGCATTGGTGGGCGTAGTAACCCCCGTTGTTATACAACTCAGCGTGTTTGCTCTGGTTATGTATGCCGCCGCCTGGAAAATGATTAAGCCCTCACCTCAACATAAATCGGTAGGTGCAGCTGCCGTTGATTGCCCGGATGGACACTGTGATGATCTTCAATATGGACATATTGCCTTACATGGCATTGCCGTTGGCATATTAACCGGCATCGTGGGTGTTGGAGGCGGTTTTCTGATTGTACCTGCACTGGTTTTATTATCGGGTTTATCGATGAAAAGAGCGGTAGGCACTTCACTCAGCATTGTTTCACTCAAGTCATTTGCCGGTTTTGCCGGATATGCCGGTTCGGTAGCCATCGACTACCAGTTAATGGGTATCTTCACCGCCATTGCCGTTGTTGGCAGTGTTGCGGGTAGCCAGCTGGGGCATCGTTTACCGGCGGATTTACTTAAAAAAGGCTTTGGTGGATTCCTGATGCTGGTGGCCAGTTATATTATATTCAAGAGTGTTTTGTTCAATTAAGTCGACACTCTCCCCCCCATTAGATTAAAGACAAAGAGGTATCAGTATGAATAATCAAAACTCCCCTAAACCCACATCAAAGCTCGCCCTATCTGGACTGGCATTGAGTGTAGCGGTCATTATCAGTGCATTAATGTCAGGTGTTGGCTATCGGCTTGGCTGGTGGCGACACCCGGAAGCCTTTTCCATTTTTGAGTGGGCGACCTATGCTGCCATTGTTGCGGTTGTTATATCTGCGATAGCCGTTTTCAAAACACGCTCTCAGTCTCAACAACGAGGAATGCTGCTGGCGATAACCGGTAT
>JALTRC010000283.1 GCA_026998145.1 Gammaproteobacteria bacterium | reverse complement strand
ATTGGTTTATCGGTATTTATTGTCAGGCTGTTTAATGTGATTGAAAAGGCTTTGTGAGTTTGTTTTTCTGCCGATTTTTTATTTTCATTATTTTTAATCAGCCATTTTTCATATTCCCATTGGCCTGATTTATTTTTGGCCAGGCTTGCTGATAGTCCGTTGATATTAATGTGGTGAATAAACAGGTGATTGTCCGACAGTCGGGTGTTTTCTATATCGAGTTTATTTATACCTAGCGTGTAATTTTTATTAGGGGCTTTGTCAGTTTGCAGCAGCTCCAGTTGCTGTATGGATATAGTGTTCAGGGATAGTTTGTCTGATCCAGAAATATCAATGCCGGATAATAACAGGGATTTGAGATCTATAAGATCCCTGTTAATTTTCTGGTTATGGATACGGCTGTCGGTTATTAACAGCTTGCCACTGACAGAAAAATCAGAGCTTTGTTTATTATTCGGTGTTGCACCCATGCTATATTGAACGGGGCCGTCCCATGCCAGTTTTCCCAGTTGCATACAGTAATCCAGTTGCGGGCTGTCGGGTTTTGTTTTGTTATAGGAGCTGTTGTAGCTGGAATAACAGATATTAAAATCAGCCAGAATTATTTTTTGCAGTAAAACGGCCCAGTTTGTTTTTGAGCCTTTATCCTTTTTTTCATTAACCGGTTTGCCCGGTGGTATGTTAATAGAACTGACAACAAGAGCATCCGTATAGTGTTGTATAGTGGTAGAAATCCCGCTTATTTTAATGGCTGAAATATCAATTATATTGTTTGTCAGTGGCGACCATTTCCACTGCACTTTTATATTGTCGATCTTAAAAACCGGCTCGTTATTTTTTCGGCCACTGGCATTGATGAGTGCAATGCTGCCATTGAACAGATCGATTTTAATATCGTTTATTTCAGCTTCTATGCCCTGTTTTTTTAGCCATGAGATTGTGCCGTAAATAATGGCGGGGGATAAGCTTACGCGGATGAGCAATAACAGAAAAATAATACAAGCAAAGATTAAGATGCTGCGTTTAATAACGGGGTGATTGTTATATTGTTTTTTGATGGTTTTAAACATTTTATGTCCGCATGTGTTTGCCACATACTGTAAGAAATTTTTCTATAAAACAAGCGGGCTTCCTTAAGTCTTATCCGGCTGATAATCG
>JALTRC010000282.1:830-1158 GCA_026998145.1 Gammaproteobacteria bacterium | reverse complement strand
GTGTGTAGGTGGTGGTGATACCTCTATCGATGTTGTATCCGTTTCCCGTCGTATCGGTACCCTGAAAAATCTGCAGGAGAATCCTGAAGATGCAGCACGGGGTGTTATCACTCACGGTGACGTTGCTGATTCTGACAAAAAGCCTTGCGACAGTGTTGTACTAACCGCCCTGTTCAAGCAGGAAGAAATGACAGCTGCCGAGCACGAAGTTCAGGATGCCCTGAAAGAAGGCGTTGTTATCATGAACGAAGTCATGCCTGTTGAAATCATCAAAGATGAAAACGGACGTGCAAAAGCCCTGAAACTGGTTGACTGTACATTCGAAAAC
>JALTRC010000282.1:0-820 GCA_026998145.1 Gammaproteobacteria bacterium | reverse complement strand
ATTGTTGAATGTGACCTGATCGTTTCTGCAATTGGCCAGTTCGGTGATCTGGAAGGTGTTGAAGATATGGACAATGGTCGTGCATTAATCGATGCCGATAAGTTCTATCAGGTTCCAGGTAAAGCCGGTCACTTTGTAGCCGGTGATATTGTTCGCCCTCACCTGTTAACAACCGCCATTGGCCAGGGCAGCGTTGTTGCTGAAACAATCAAGCAATACATTGATCACCAGACTTTTGCCAAGCGTCCTAAAGTTGACGTGCATCACTTTGACCTGATGCAGAAACTGGAAGAAGCGCATCTGGCACCTAAGCCTTATGACCATAACCTTTCAGCTGATGAACAGCGTGGTACTTTCGAAGCCGATTATGCGATTCACAACTACCAGGATCGCTCAGCTCAGGAAATCATCACCACTGACAAGATGTTCCTGGGTCACTTTGAAGCCGTAGCCCGCAACCTGCGTGAAGAAGATGTACCTTCTTCTGATGAAGTGTTAGGTCACTTTGCAGAGCGTATGAAAGGTCTGCCAGAAGAAGCCGCTGTTGCTGAAGCCAATCGCTGCATGAGCTGTGGTATGTGCTTTGAGTGTGATAACTGCGTTATCTTCTGTCCTCAGGATGCTGTATTCCGCGTCAAGAAAGACAAGCACACAGTGGGTCGTTATGTCGATACTGACTATACCCGTTGCATCGGTTGTCATATCTGTGCTGATGTTTGCCCAACAGGCTACATCGATATGGGTATGGGCGAATAATCAGGAGACGAACATGCAGCAGTTGAAAAAACTCATGCATAAATCCTTTGTTGCTCTGGTGGGA
>JALTRC010000281.1 GCA_026998145.1 Gammaproteobacteria bacterium | reverse complement strand
GGTGAACACCCCGCCCGTTACACGCTTAATTTAATTGCCCACATAGGCAAGGGCATTAATAGCGACCAGGATTCTTTATATATACAGCTGGATTCCATCATCAAACAATTGCTGGACGAATATGATGTTGATATTAGTAGCTTCGAAAAAACCATCGATAAACTAAATCTACTAATTCAGCAGGAAGATGCTCAGCAAATAGAAAATGAAATACAGGCGCAAAAGGAAGTTTTACAAAATCATGCCCGTCAGGTTGTATTAACTGAATTACAACATCATTCTAAAAATAAGGTATTACCAAAACCTGTTCAGCCATTAATTCTCAAACACTGGTCAACACTACTGTTTCATCACTATATTAAAACAGGCAAAGACAGCAATGAATGGCATGATACTGTTTCACTACTCAAACTTATTATCAAGAGCCTGCAACCTATACAGTCTGAAGATGAATGGGCTTCGGTAAACAAGCACCATCAAAGCCTGACTGATACAATCAGAGAAACCCTTTACGATACCAAACAAAATCGTGATGAAATTGATAGCGCTATACAGGCACTTCACGAAACTTATGAAACAATGCTTGAATCATCAGACTTTAAGCCTGATGAAATCATTCTGGATATTACCGAAGATAGCGATGAAGAAGCAGACTTCAGCAATATTGTTTATCTGACACCTGAGGATAATGCCCCAAGCCCGGTTGATATCGAGGCTGAGCAAGCAGAAGAAAAGCTCTCAAAATTACCCGATGATATTCGCCCAGGCGTATGGTTTGAGATTTATACGGGTGAAGAGTCAGCTGTTCGGCGTCTGAAGCTATCCGTTATTATTATTGAAGAAGCTCGACTTATTTTTGTTGATCGAATTGGCGTTAAAAAGATGGAAAAAGATGCTGATGAGTTTGCAGCTGAACTGGAGTCCGGAAAATCAACCATGATCGCTGACCACTCGGTATTTGATAATGCCCTTGGCAATGTAATCAATTCTTTATTCACATCAGCCTGATATATTTTATCAGGCTTCGTTACTTACAGTAGCGTCGGATACTGGCTTTGAGCTTTTTTGTTGTAGCAGCACGCTGCTTATCTGACAGGACAATCCGATTACCTTTAGCATCCAGATTATATAAACTACTGGCTCTTTGATACTGTTTTAATCTGTCTCTGGCCCACAGGCAACGCTGCTTTATCATCCGTTGCTTCTTCTTTGTTTTTGCCAGCTTTTTATTTTTTTCCTTACGATCCTCGGCAAAGCCCTGTAATAGTTTATTGCGTTTTTCGATTCGCTGCTGTTTACTAATACTGCTTACAGCAGGCGATTCATCAATACTCAGTGTCTGTGCACTTTTTACCGGTTTATCTCCATATTGAACACGCCCATGTTCATCCACCCACTTGTATATTTCCCCATATGCCGATCCCGCCACTATTAGCAGCAGCCATAATATTTTATACATATGCACTCCTGTTCAGCCATAATCCAGAAACAAAAAAAGCCAGGCACAGGGCCTGGCTTTAAACTAACAACCGGGAGTCAACCGGTCAACTTATCGCTATGATAAATCTACTTACTGGTGAACTCAGGATATGCTTCCATACCACAGTCAACCAGATCCATTCCTTCGTACTCGTCTTCTTCACTAACACGAAGACCCATCACAACTTTAATTGTCATCCATACCGCAAAGCTAACGGCAAACACCCATGCAAAGATCGTTGCTGCGCCAATTAACTGACCAGAGAAGCTAACATCAGCATTGGTGACAGGCACTAACAGCAGGCCTAACAGACCACAGCTACCATGAACAGAGATTGCACCAACAGGATCATCAATCTTCAGCTTGTCCATCATCAGAATACTGAATACAACCAGAATACCACCGATACCGCCAAACAGAGTGGCCTGTAATGCAGAAGGTGTTGATGGCTCAGCAGTAATGGCAACCAGACCCGCCAGTGCACCATTAAGCACCATTGTTAAGTCAGTTTTACCGAACAGTAAACGGGCAACTGTCATGGCCGCAACTGCACCACCAGCAGCGGCAGCATTGGTATTCAAAAATACCATGGCCACAGAGTTAGCATTGGCAATATCGCCCAGCTTCAGTACAGAGCCGCCATTAAAGCCGAACCAGCCCATCCATAAAATGAATGTACCTAAGGTGGCTAAAGGCAGGTTAGCACCTGGAATCGCATTAACCTGACCGTTGGCACCGTATTTACCCTTACGAGCACCCAGCAGCAATACACCGGCTAAAGCCGCAGCAGCACCTGCCATGTGTACAATACCTGAACCGGCAAAGTCAGAGAAACCCAGATCGCCCAGGTTATACATGCCAAATACATCATCGCCATTCCATGTCCAGGCACCTTCCATTGGATAGATGAAACCGGTCATCACAACAGCAAAGAACAGGAATGCCCATAACTTCATACGTTCGGCAACCGCACCTGAAACAATTGACATGGCTGTTGCAACAAACACAACCTGGAAGAAGAAGTCTGAGGCATCTGAATAAACAGAATCACCATCAAAACCATTTTCCTTGGATGCAGCCAGTGCATCAGCTACCAGAGAGTCTCCTCCCACAATACCTGACAGGAAGTACTCACCACCATACATAATGGCATAGCCTGAAATCATATACATGATGCAGGAAATCGCAAACAATGCGACGTTCTTGGTTAAAATCTCTGTGGTATTTTTAGAGCGAACCAGGCCCGCTTCCAACATGGCGAAACCGGCCGCCATCCACATAACTAATGCGCCACACACCAGAAAATAAAAGGTGTCCATTGCATACTGAAGTTCAAAAATCTGATTTTCCACTTTTATATTCCCCCGTAATTACAGCGCTTCAACGCCGCTTTCACCCGTACGAATACGAATCACCTGCTCAACCGGATAAACAAAAATTTTGCCATCACCAATTTTGCCAGTATTCGCCGCATTTCGAATCGCTTCGATAACCTGCTCAACGACATCTTCAGCCACGGCAACTTCCAGTTTTACTTTAGGCAGAAAATCAACCACATACTCGGCACCACGATATAACTCCGTGTGACCTTTCTGACGACCGAAACCTTTCACTTCAGTTACGGTAATACCCTGTACACTGATATCGGATAATGCTTCACGCACATCATCCAGCTTAAAAGGCTTAATAATTGCACTTACTAATTTCATAAAGATTGCCTCTTTAATCATATTAAGTCAGCCATCACATTTGATGACTAACAGAATACTTGTTTGTATTGCGATTAAGAATTAAAGATCAAAGCCCTTACCCAGGCTAAAGATAAGAGTTGTTTCACCATCCTTTTGACCGGCTTTTGTATCCAGGTCTTTATCATTAGACAGCAGAGAAACACCCGCATCAAAACCACCTATTTCAGTACCATAGGCAAGTTCAAAATATGAGCCAGAAAAGTCACTACCGAATGAGCCATAAGTGAAAGAAAAGTCGCCTTTTTCAGCACTAATAGCTGTAAAAGTATAATCCTGTGATGGGCCAGCAAAATTGTCATATGTACCGGAAGCAAATTCAACACTTACCGGGCCATAACCCGCAGTCAGATCGATTTCACTGTATGTATCATCAAAACCATCTGTATAGTCATAAACAATATAAGCAACACCATATGAAATATCATTCGTTTCACCTGCGTAGCCTACATAGTAGTCTGTTTCCAAACCGGCTCCCACGTCTGCCCACCATGTTCCAGCATAGGCACCGCTTTCATGTTCATAATCCAGACCGGCTGAAGCACTGGAACCCGCCTGAAAAACACCACGGAAATAATATTGTGAAGCAAAGCCAATATTGGCACTTGCACCGGCTACAGCCGTAGTTGAAAAGCCTGACATTGCGGCCGCTACCGCAGAAGACAGTGCTAAAAGTTTAAATTTTTTCATGAGTCGAACCCTTTGTTTATGTGTTTTTCATTAAAATTAAAAATCCACGATGGGTCTAAAGCATCAGCTATGCCAATGATTATTTTGTGAGCCAATTCAACTATTTACAGTGCGTGCTAATATTTACCTACATTCAAAGACGCACTGTTTTGATGCGTTTATTTATTGAATGCACTTTTTTAGATCACATTATGTGCCATGCAGGTGCAGGCATTTTTCTATACACTATGCGCTGCATATATGAGGTATACCCATGATAGATACACGTTTTCTGGATGAAGTCAGCCGCAAAATTTCATCTGCCCTGCCCGATGGCATTAAAATGATGCAGGATGATCTGGAAAAAAA
>JALTRC010000280.1 GCA_026998145.1 Gammaproteobacteria bacterium | reverse complement strand
TTGTCGAGCTATCTGCGGAGCGCTCGGAGGAAATCCCCAAGGTATTCACCAAAATTCATGTGCATTACATTGTGAAGGGCAGGGGGCTGAGTGAGAAACAGGTGGCAAAGGCGATTCACCTCACCGCAGAAAAATACTGCTCCGTATCCATTATGCTGGCTGCCACCGCCCAGGTGACCCATGATTTTGAAATAGTAGACGCCTGATATGCCAGATAATAATGCCTCCCAGCAGTTTAATGGGCTGCTGCAACAATACTATCAGGTCTGGTTTCGCTATCATCCCGAAGAAGCCGTACATGTGGGAATCAGTGGTTATGAAGAAAAGCTGCGGGCCTATGACAATGATGATATTGGCGCCCTGATTGCCCTGAATGAAAAACTGCTTTTTTCGCTGGATGAAATGGATTTTTCGGCACTATCCGCCGATCAGCAAATCGACTATTCCATTTTATATAATGCGGCCAGCCGGGAGCTGCAGGAAATTCTCACTCAGGACTGGCGCTATCGCTGTCCACAGGCCTATTTGCCTGTGGAGGCTATTCATCAGTTACTCAGCCGCCCGGTGGAGAATCTGCATAAAGCAGTGAAGCACCGTTTGCAGCAAATCCCGGAATACCTGCGTGGCGCACGGGCAAATTTAAGCGACCATCCTGAGCGGATTCCGTCCAGCTGGTGTGACAGTGCCATTAAAGAAGCGCAGGCAGGCAGTGTTTATATTCGCAATCTGCCTCGTCATCCGGTGCTGATGCAACAATTTAATAACCCAACTCGAATGCAGCCGGTTTGTGATGAGGCGGCAACAGCGCTGGATGAATATGCGCATTTTTTACATCAGGATTTATTGCCACGGTGTTCGGGTGATTTTGCGGTGGGTGAAGATTATTTTAACAGCCTGCTGAATGAATCCCATTTTCTGGAGATTAATGCCGCTGATTTATATCAGTTTGGTGAGCGTTTATTTAAGGAAACACAGGCCGAGCTGGATGCTCTGCTGGAAAGTGATTTTCATGGTCGTAGCCGTGAAGAAGTGATGGGGGCGATTCGGGAAGATTATCCTGCCGGTGGTGAAGATGCGCTGCTTAACGCCTATCGCCGGCAAATGAAATCGGCCTATGAGTTTATCAGGCAGTCAGATCTTGTTACTGTGCCCGAAAAGCAGGCTTTAAAAGTCATGTCTACACCGGCTTTTATGCGCCATGAAATTCCCTTCGCGGCCTACGATGAGCCAACGTATAAAGATCCTGAGCAACGGGGTTATTATTATGTAACGCCGGTGCTTTCTGAAGGGCAAAAGCTGGAGCACAATTACACTTCTATCGGCATTACCTGTGTGCATGAAGCCTTCCCCGGTCATCATCTGCAATTTGTTACGGCCAATCAAAATCCCAGTAACAGCCTGCCGAGAATGTTAAATGCCTCATCCACTTTATATGAAGGCTGGGCATTGTATTGCGAAGAGCTGATGCAGGAACAGGGCTTTCTGTCTGAACCGGAGCATCGTTTTATGATATTGCGTGATCGCCTGTGGCGGGCTATGCGGGTGATGCTGGATGTGGAATTACATACTCGGGGGCTGGGTATAGATGAAGCAGCGCAGCGTATGTGTCGTCAGCTGGGTTTTGATATTGATCAGGCCAAAGCCGATTTAAGCTGGTACACACAGGCGCCCACATTACCCATGGGTTATGCGGTCGGCTGGGCATTGATAAAGGCCCTGCGGGAAATTGAGTCGCAAAAAGATGGCTTTAATTTAAAAGGCTTCCATGACCAGCTATTATCTGTCGGTTCCTGCGCCCTGCCGCTGGTTATCAAACGGGCTTTTGGTGAAGCAAGCTGGCAGCAATGTAAACAAAAAGTGTTTGAGATCTAAGCGAGATTTTTGTGCCGGTTTCGAAAATAAAACTGCATGGGTTTAATAACTTAACCAAAACCCTGAGCTTTAATATTTACGATATTGTTTATGCCAATAGCAAGACGGATATACGCAAATATATCGAGTATATCGATGAAATGTATAATGCTGAACGGCTTACCCAGATACTGACCGATGTGGCCGAAATTATTGGCGCCAATATTTTAAATATTGCCCGTCAGGATTATGAACCCCAGGGTGCCAGTGTGACCATGCTGATTTCTGAAGAGCCGATAGCCTCAGAAGACATATCCAATGAAGAAGCGCCAGGGCCATTACCTGATACGGTTGTTGCCCATCTGGATAAAAGTCATATTACCGTACACACCTACCCTGAAGCACACCCGGATAATGGTATTAGTACCTTTCGTGTGGATATAGATGTTTCAACCTGTGGTCGCGTGTCACCATTAAAAGCATTGAATTATTTAATTCACAGTTTTGATTCGGATATTGTGATTATGGATTACCGGGTGCGGGGCTTTACCCGGGATGTGGAAGGCCATAAACATTATATCGACCATGAAATAAATTCTATTCAGAATTTTCTGGCAGACGATACCAAAGAGCTGTATCAGATGCTGGATGTGAACGTGTATCAGGAAAATATGTTTCATACCAAAATGATTCTGAAGGAATTTGATATTGATAATTATTTATTCGGCTCTTTAAAAAATGATTATTCAGAAGATGAAATCGAACGTATTTCCCGGCAGTTAAAGCGGGAAATGGAAGAGGTTTTTTACGGTAAGAATATACCCGGGTAAATGACACGGATAAGCCGCTTAGCTTCCAGCAATATTGTGATGGTTTATTCCGCTATTGTCTGGCAGCTGCGAATAAAATCATCAGGCGTGTCAATATCGATTGTCACACCTGAATCATCCGTAGCAAAGCCAACAAAATCTGGATGATTTTTTAATATATTATTTGCGCCACGATCGCCCTGTAAATTTAATAATTCACCTTTTAAAACACTTGAGAAACCTGCCGGGTGGCCGCGCTGCTGTTTATAGATGGGTGCGCATAATTTTTTGCCCTGTTTTAAATGCTGAACCAGCTGTTGATATGTTCGGGCCTGAATAAAAGGCATATCTGCCAGTGCAATCACCCAGGCCGAGGCGTTCTCGCTTGCGCGTATGCCACAGGCGATGGATGCTGAAATGCCCTGTGCAGACAAATTGCAGCTAAGCAGACTGATATTGTCATTTTTTAAATGGGCTATCTGTGTTTGTTGTTGTGGCTGGATAACACAGATAAGCCTGTCTACATGGGGTGCAATATTAAGTATTGACTGTTCGATAATGGAGTGGCCATTGGGTAGTATCTGCATCAGTTTATTGCTGCCGAAGCGGCTGCTTTTTCCGGCTGCCAGCAGAATGCCTGTGATTTCAGATTGCATTTTTAGCAGGGGCCTGATGACTGATGGCAATAATTTCAGCCATAATCGAGATCGCAATTTCGGCTGGGGTGTGGCTGCCAATATTTAATCCGGCGGGGCCGTGTAAGCGGCTGATTTGCTCTTCGTTAAGCTGCATTTCCTGTAGCCGTTGCCTGCGTAGGCTGGCTGAGCGTTGTGACCCCAGTGCGCCAATATAAAAAGCCGGGCTGCACAGGGCTTCCATCAGGGCCATGTCATCAATGCGGGGGTCGTGGCTCAAGGTTACAATTGCGGTGCTTGAATTTATATCTGTATTACGGATCAGATCATCAGGCATTTGAGAACTGAAGCTTATATTCTTGTCTGATAGCTTATCGATCTGCTGCTCACGGGGATCACATATGGTGGTGCTGTATCCATTAATATGTGCCAGCTGGCTCAGATGCCGGGCTATTTCACCATTGCCGATCAGCATCAGTTTTTTAAAATTTCCAAAGAGTCGAAAAACGGTGTTTTCCCGGTAACGAAATGACTCGCCCGAGGTAATGTTATGCAGGCTGGTTTCTGTTGTATTGAGGCAGACGCGGCGACATATAGACTGTTGCTGTTCCAGTTTGCTCAGGATGTGCTGGAACTGCGTTAACTGTAGTTGTGGTTCGGCAAGTATTTTTAACTGACCATTGCAGGGTAACATCAAGGGGCGCTGGGTGTTTTGCTTGCCGTCATAGCTGATAACTTGCATGCTGTTGAATTCACCCGACAGGCTTCGTTCAACAAGGTCTTCCTCTACACAGCCGCCAGATACTGATCCCACATATTGACCTTCTGCATTGATTGCCAGTAAAGATCCCGGCGGGCGGGGAGAAGAGCCCCATGTGCTAATGACGGTAAACAGGGTGACTTGCTGTCCCTGTTTTAGCCAGGAGATAACTTGATTAAGTAGTTGAAAGTCATTATGTTGCATGGTTTCAGTTTAT
>JALTRC010000279.1 GCA_026998145.1 Gammaproteobacteria bacterium | reverse complement strand
CAACCGTCAGGCCGCGGGAGCCGCGCTTACCTTTTCCAAGGATACGAATATAGGGGGCAAAGGGGTGTTCTTCTTGCATGGGAATTCCAGTTTAGTTAACGCTTATTGAACCATCATAATCAATAAAATGACAAAGGCCACCACGGCTATCATTGGCAGAATATAACCCATCCAGTCCTGCATATTGCCTTTGGGTGAATGTTTTACCGCATGACGGGCGCTGGGGAACAGGAAAATAATCATTGCGCCCAGAGTGACGGCTGTCAGTATTTGTGTCCAGTCCATATCATTGTACCGAGATTGTATATAAAAATGGCTTGATTAAAAAAGCCCCTTAAAGAAGGGGCTTTTAACTGTATTTTTCCGGTGGGATTAATCGTCGCCGGAAAAAGCGCCCAGAATCTGCAATAGCGCCTGGAACAGGTTCAGTAAGGACAGATACAGGCTGGCGGTTGCCATTATGTAGTTGGTTTCACCCCGATGAATAATATTGGATGTTTCATAAAGGATGAAGCCGCTCATAATCAGTACAATTGCCGCGCTGCTAACCAGTTGCAGTAATGGCATTTGCAGGAAGATATTAGCCAGTGAAGCGGCCAGTACCACCAGAAAGCCTACCATCAAAAAACCGCCCATAAAGCTGAAATCCTTACGGGTTGTTAAGGCATAGGCCGACAGACCCAGGAAAATCAGGCCTGTGCCGCCCAGAGCGGTGGTTACAATGCTGGGGTTAACTGCCAGGTAAAAGCTTAAAACCGGGCCAAGTCCCAGACCAAACAGGCCGGTGATGGCGAAAATTACCGGAATACCGGAAGTTGAGTTAGCGGTGCGTGGCAGCACAAACCATAACAGAGCAATCGCCACGATGGTTGATATTAGAGCTGCGCCCTGACCCATTCCCATGGCAATACTGGCATAAGCCATAATGCCACTGAAAATCAGTGTCATGGACAGAAGCCCGTAGGTGTTTTTCAGAACTTTGCTGGTTTCCAGGCTTGATAGCCGGCTACCGCTTAATGCTGAAGTATTAAATTGATTCATTTTTATATCCTGCCTTTAGGGGTTCGAGTTGAAGCATATACTGTCTTATAGACAGTGCCAAGTTTAAATTTGTTCAATACAATCAAATAATTAGTTTGTTTTCATCAGTGGGGGCAGCCC
>JALTRC010000278.1 GCA_026998145.1 Gammaproteobacteria bacterium | reverse complement strand
ATGGGTGATTATTATTCTGTATTTTACGCTTGTACATGCCTCATTCGTTTTGCTGGGCGCTCTTGGGCTGGCCCGCGCATTGTCCGGGCAATGCTGGCGTTATCCTGTGGTTGGCCCCCGCTTACCGGAAACCTGTGAGCTGCTGTAATGAAAATGCAGGAAAAAAATCTACAGCGTAACCGGCTGATCTTGCAGATCAGTTTTATGACTCTTTTTGTGCTGGCGCCGGTGCTGGATATTTTTCGTATTGATCTGAATCTGGGCCACGGTATTTTACTGGGCCAGAACTGGACCCTGGGAATCGATGATTTTATTCAGGGTAAGGCCGATATTAATAATGCAGTTTTCAATATTATTGTAAAAGGTTTTATTCCTCTGTTTGGTGGTGGTGCTTTATTTTTATGGGTTGCCTGGCGTTTTGGTCGTTTGTATTGCGGCTGGTTATGTCCCCATTTTTTTGTGGTGGAGATGATTAACGGATTAATGATCCGGGCATCCGGCAAACCCAGTATCTGGGAGAAAAAAGCCCTGCCGGAAAAACAGCCCGATGGGCATATTCAAAAGCCCCGTTCGGTTTACTGGCTGTGGACAATATTGGCAGTTGTCGGCTTTGCCTTTTTATGGGCGGTGGCATTATTAACCTATCTTTTACCGCCGGCTGAAATTTACGGCAATTTATTCAGTTTTAATCTGACCCGTAATCAAAGTTTTTTTATCAGTGTGGCAACGATTTTATTCTGCATTGAATTTACATTTGCGCGCCATTTATTCTGTCGTTTTGCCTGTGCGGTTGGGCTGTTTCAAAGTCTGGTGTGGATGGCCAATCCCAGAGCCATGGTGGTGGGTTTTAATCGTGACAGGGCAGCAGAATGCAGGGACTGTAATAATGCCTGTGACAATGCCTGCCCCATGCGATTAAAACCGCGCACCTTAAAACGTAAAATGTTTACCTGTACCGAATGCGCCCAGTGTATCAGCGCCTGTGTGCAGGTGCAGAAGGCGAAATCTTTACCCACTTTATTACAATGGGTGGATAAGGATTGTGCCTTGCCGGTGGTAACCGGCCGGGAGCAGAAAAAACAGAAAGATTGTTTTGAAAATGGAGGTGATTACTGATGGAAGAACAGGTCGGTGAATTATGGCATAAGTTTATTACCCATGTGGCAGAAAAATCCTATCCCCATGCAGCCGTTAATCTGGATGATATTGCCCCGGTACTAAGTGTGTATTTTCGTGCTCTGGGTGGTGATGCAGGACTGCGCATTGAAAAAGCCGATGCCACCTTAAATCATGGTCGCCGTGGCTGGTTGCAGCGGGTAGCCGGCACCAATGTTAAAGCGGAGCTGGCCTGGAAAGATGAGCTGAGTTTGCGTATGCCGGCGCGTATTTCCAGTTTTAATGATGCCTCATTAAATCGGGATTTATATTTCTGGCTGGCGGCACTGGCCAGTTGTGATACGGCGGAAAAATCCACCAACTGGTTATTGCATAATCAGGCTGCCAGTCAGCGGGCACTGGAAAAATTTCCCGGATTAAAGACACGTTATCAACGACTGGTGGATGCCCATCTCAAGCAGCGTATTGAAGTCGATGATTTGCCACGCAAAGCGGCGGAAGATGAAAAAAAAGTTCGCGCCGCCCTGCAAAGTCCCGGCAGTGTAAAAGATTACAGCCAGCAGGATAAAAAACCGCCGGCGGCTGTGCCCTTATGGTTGCATCCGAATCCACCTAAAAATTCAGCCGCTAAACGGCAAGCTGGCCAGGAGGCAGGGGCGAGCCCTTCGCTGGAAAAACAGAAAGACACGGAACTGGCCAGGCGTCAGGCAGAAGAAGTCGATTCAGAAAACCCCGAGCGCGGCCTGATTACCATTCGCATGGAAAATATTCTCAGCTGGGGTGAGTTTGTCAATGTTGACCGGGCCCAGGATGAAGAAGAGGATCTGGATAAGGCCGAAGATATTGCAAAAGATCTGGATAAAATTTCGGTGAGTAAAAATCAGCGCACGGCAAAATCTGCGATTAAATTTGATCTGGATCTGCCCAGTGAAGCCGATGATGATGAGGTGTTAAATGACGGCCTGTTATTACCCGAATGGGACTGGAAGCAATCTCAGCTGATCCCGGATTATTGCCGCATTGTTGAAATGCAGAGCGGTGATGCGGATGCCATGGAACTGCCTTCCCATTTGCACGCACAGGCCAGAAATCTGCAACGGCGTTTTCAGATACTGGCGCCTCAGCGGCAATGGCAGAACCATCAGCCCGATGGTCAGGAAATTGATCTGGATGCCTATCTGCAATTTGTTACCGATGTGAAAAATGGTCATGCGGGACATGGGGATAATCTGTATCATGAACTGCGGGAAACCACCCGTGATATGTCCTGTATGCTGATGGCGGATTTATCCTTATCAACGGATAGTTTTATAGATGACCATCATCGGGTGATTGATGTGATTCGTGATAGCCTGTTTCTGTTTTCAGAGGCTCTGAGTAATAGTACGGATCGTTTTGCTCTGTGTGGTTTCTCCAGCCGTAAACGTAATCCGGTTCGGGTGCATAAGATTAAAGATTTTAATGAACAATACAGCTCAAAAATACGTGGCCGTATTCAGGCCATTAAACCCGGTTATTACACGCGCATGGGGGCGGCGATTCGTTATGCCACTCTGCAACTGGAAAAGCAGCCCAGTTCACAACGGCTGATGATTCTATTAACCGATGGCAAACCCAATGATCTGGATCAATACGAAGGTCGCTATGGTGTGGAAGATACCCGTCAGGCGGTGCTGGAAGCCAAGCGTGCAGGCATCCAGCCCTTATGTATTACGATTGACCAGCAGGCGAGCAATTATCTGCCCCATTTATTTGGCGCCGATGCTTATGTGGTAATCCACAAGCCTTCCCAATTGCCTGGTTTGTTGCCATTGATTTATGCAAGAATGACGAGATAAAAATGTTACAGCAGTTACAGGAAAAGAAAAAAATTACGCCAATTTTAAGTCTGGGTTTCAGGCCGTTTTTTTTGAGTGCCGGTGTTTTTTCCATACTGGCCATGCTGGCCTGGCTGATTTCATTTCGGGATGGCATGATACCGCTTGCGCCGGGCCTGTCGGCCATACAATGGCATGCCCATGAAATGTTATACGGTTATACCATGGCGGTGATTGCCGGTTTTTTATTAACCGCTGTGCGTAACTGGACAGGCTATCCAACTCTTGAAGGGGGAAGCTTACTGACAATCTGGCTGCTCTGGTTGTCGGCCCGTATTGCGATTAATTTTGAAACCAGTCTGGACTGGGCCATGCTCAGTGATCTGGCTTTTGCCTTAATGCTGCTGGTGGGCATTGCCCGGCCAATTATAAAGGCTCGCCAGTGGAAGCAGCTGGCGGTGTTGTTTAAAGTTATTTTACTGATTATGGGTAATGGCCTGTTTTATCTGGGGCAGGCGGGCAAGCTGGATTCGGGTGTGCAATGGGGCTTGTATACCGGGCTGTTTATGGTGCTGGCGATTATTTTAACCATTGGCCGCCGGGTGATTCCGTTTTTTATTGAAAAAGGTGTGGCAGAAAAAGTCACCTTAAGAAATTCGAAATGGCTGGATATTTTCAGTCTGCTTTTATTACTGATTTTATTTATTCAGATCACCTTTACGACCCTGGCATCTTTTACATCTATCACGGCATTTTTATTATTTATTGTTCATGGGATACGTTTTAAATTCTGGCATACGCCGGGTATCTGGAAGGTGCCTTTATTATGGGGCCTGTATCTTGGCTATGGTTTTGTGGTAGTGGGCTTTGGTATGCTGGCTTTAAGCGCCGCTTTTAGTGAAATGTATTTTCCGGCGATTCATGCGCTGGCGGTAGGCGGCATTGGTTTGATTACCTTTAGCATGATGTCGCGGGTGTCTTTAGGGCATACGGGGCGCAGCGTACATAATCCCCCTAAACCGGTTGCCATTGGTATGGGATTTTTACTGCTGGCGGCTTTTGTTCGAGTCTTTATGCCGCTGTTATTTGTGCAGATGTATAGCAGCTGGATTATGATGGCGCAGGTTTTATGGATGCTGGCCTTTGGCTGTTTTGTTATAGCCTATAGCGGCATTTTGCTTAAGCCGGATGAACGTTGATTTTTTAATCAATGAACCGTTTGCCCAGATTAGCATAGGCATCAATTCGTCTGTCCCGTAAATAAGGCCATTCCCGGCGAATTTTTTCTGTTTTTTGCAGATCAATGTCAGCATAAATAATGTCATCGTTATGCTGTGATG
>JALTRC010000277.1 GCA_026998145.1 Gammaproteobacteria bacterium | reverse complement strand
CCATGGTGAATGGATAAGCGCCAACAAGCTTGCCTGCATTATCCAGTACCACCATGTCATTTTTTTGCAGAATATCACAGGCCTCGCCTGCATTATTGATTGCTGCGAGTTCTTTTTTATTCAGGCTTCGCCCTAGTTGAATATAGGCATCGAGAATATTGCGGTATAGTTGTTGTATTTCAGAAGGTAGTTTCTGTTGCCTGGATTTCAGGGGCAGAATATTATTCAGACGATCTATTGCGGTGGTGATTTTATCAGGCATTTTATCATCGTTTAATTTTCGACAGGTGTGTCACTGCGATTACCCCATTCCGACCAGGAACCCTGATAACCTCTAACATTCTCATAACCCAGATGCTTAAGCATGACGTAAGATAATGCAGAGCGATGATGTGTCTGGCAATAGACAATGGTTTCTTTATCTTTTGTTAAACCTTTTGCATCCAGCATCTGTTGTAATTCATTATTGTTTTTTAAACGATAATTACGTTGGGCATCCAGTCCGTCTGTCCATTCAAAATGAATCGCACCGGGAATATGGCCGGGTCGTTGGGCAAAGGCTTTTGCCCCTGTGTATTCACCTATACTGCGGGCATCTAATAGTGATAAATCCTCACTGCCCAAACGGCTGAGTATGTAATCACCATCGGCAACAACGCTCGGGTTGCTGTAATCCAGCTGGATATTGCCGGCTGCTGCACGGGTGGTTTCATTACTCAGTGGGTGGCCTTCATTGGCCCAGCTCACCAGGCCGCCATTAATCATGGATATGTTATTAAAACCGTAGGCGTGTAAAGTCCAGATCAGTCGTGCCGCCTTGCCGCCACCTTCTTCATCGTAAACCACAATGTGTTTATCGTTTGTCAGGCCGATGGATTGCATGGTGCTGTTGATTTGTTGGGGCTCTGGCAGTAAACCCATAACCGGTTTGTTCATGCCCACTATGGCCGAGTAATCCAGAAACACGGCACCGGGAATATGAGCCTGTGCATACTGGGTAACATTACTGATGTCCACCAGTAAAATATTCTTATCGTCTTTTATTTTTTCAAAATCTTCCGGTTCAATCACTAATGGCAGTTGCATGTTATTGGGTCTCAAAGTTCGGGGGAGATAACACTGAATTATGTGGTGTATCAGTGGTGTCAGTTTCGGGATAATC
>JALTRC010000276.1 GCA_026998145.1 Gammaproteobacteria bacterium | reverse complement strand
TTCGCCTGCAACCGGCCAATCCGGATATGGAGCCGATTCTGTTAAAAAATGAAGAGGTTCAGGTACTGGGTGTGGTGGCCGGGGTGATTCGGCAGTTCGATTAAGTCTGATAAAATAACAATCATCTTACATACCATAGTATTTATCCTACATGGCTCGTCCATATAGGACGATACCTTTCCCTGCGTATAAGGATTACACTTTACTGACTAAAAGTCATAACACGGCTGCCGGCCGGTCGGCAGCCTCTTCAGGCAGAACGGATTTGCGATGAATACTCTCTATACTTTTTCAATATTTCCCTTACTACTATTCAGCTCCCTGTTATGTGCGGAGTGCACGAGAGATATGCCAACTCAGGTATTAGTCGATTGCATCACTATTGAAAGCAGCGGTGAAAATTATCAACAATGGAAGGAAAATATTGCTATCTCGGTTAAACAACAACAGGAAAACCGGAAGGTAGTTGTCAATAATGAAAACAACAACACAGAGCTGTTACAGTCGCAATAAGCGCTTCACCTCCGCAATTTTTTCCTTAGCCTGTTCCAGCACTTCACCGGCCAGTGTCATGGCCTGTTTATCAGGAAACATTTTCTGAAATGCTGCTACCTGTTGCATATCCGGCATTAATTTATGCTGTTTGTTTTTCAGCATACTGAAAATATGCGCCAGGTTAATAATATCCACCATATCAATCTGCTGGCCGGCACTGTAGGGCCAGTCTTCCGCATGTTCCACCACATCCGACATTGAGGCAGGGAAATCCCAGTTTTCGATTATCAGCAAGCCAACCGCCGCTCGCAGTCTGGCAATAATATGCCCCACTTCATTTTCATTATTTTCATCAATTTCAAAACCGGTTTTCTGTAAATAGGACAGCACAGGTATCACACCTATATCGTGTACCAGGCCCGCCAGCAACAGCTGGTCTGCATTCATGCCTTTTACCCGCTCGGCCAGGGAATAGCTGATGGCGGATATTTCGATACTGTGTTGATACAGCTTATTCATATAGCGGCGGAATAAGGGCTGCTGTGTTTTAAACAGCTGTTTTACCGACAGGCTTACAACAAGATTCTGGGTAACAGATAAACCCAGCCGCACAATTGCATCGCGTACGCTTTCAACCGGTTCAAGGCCTCGCACCAGTGCGCTATTAGCC
>JALTRC010000275.1 GCA_026998145.1 Gammaproteobacteria bacterium | reverse complement strand
GCTTCAACCAGTCCAACGGGGGTGTGCCGTTTTTCGATGATCTGGCCGTAATCCCCAAAAGGCATAACCGATAGCATATTGTGAATGGTATAGGCGCGCATGGGGGTGGGATCGTAGATGCGGGTGAATTCTGCCTGATTATTATTAATGGTCACCGACAGGTTTTCCAGATGCAGATCCCCGTTACCGGTTAAAAAGGCAATCAGCAGGCGTTTAAACAGGTGTTCCTTGCCGGCCTTGCGCTGGCTGATAATATCAATCGGGCTTTTGTCGATAGCATGGCCGATAGCATCGTAGCTGTAGCTGTAATGGTGAGTAATATCACTGTCGCCGCAGGCCAGTATGGAATACAGGGTCTCGGTAAACAGTGGCGTCTGGTTCTGGCTGCGATCAAAGCGCTCCACCGCCAGCACCGGTATGCCATTGATTTCAGATAGCCAGTAGCGGGGCACCTCAAAGCCCGCCTCTTTATGCACATCCAGCGCCAGTGCTTCCAGCTCGTTAATGCCCGGATAGGAGGCGTTTTGTTCAAACTTTACTACCACATCGGTCATATTCACCGTGCTGCTACGGCTGGGCAGGCCGATACGGTTATCCCAGCCGGATTCGGGAATGGAGAGCAATATTTTAGGGATAGCCCCTCCTACGCTGGGGGTGGGGCCGATAATGCTGATCAGATCGGAGGCGTCCTGATCCATCCAGCGCAGCATTTCCTTGAGGGAAAAGCCCAGGTCATCGGATATTTCAAACAGTTCGCTGGCGGGGGGTGTGGCGTACCATTGCTGGGCTTTTTCATCACTGGCAAATACATCCAGATGACCAATGGCGCCGTGGCCGGCAATTTTCAGAATTTCCCAGTCGGTATTTAAACCGGGGCTGGGCTGTATGCCTTTTTTAGCCAGATAGGACAGTACCAGCTTGCGCTGAAAATTCTGCTCGGCCTGTGGTGGCACCAGAGACTGTATAGGAGGGAGAAAATTAAAGAATGCGTTGCGGGGGCGAACAATGGTGCTTTCACCCACGATATCAGGCGCATATAGCAGGCCCAGGCCCGGCTGCTGTAAATCCAGATAATCCAGCTCATAGGTAAAACGGCAGTCCTGCTCGGTAAGATACAGGCGGCCCATTTTAACGGGCTTGCCGGATAGCCGTGTCCAGACAACTGCC
>JALTRC010000274.1 GCA_026998145.1 Gammaproteobacteria bacterium | reverse complement strand
CCGGCAACGGAACGATATTTATGCATTGGGCTTAATCAGATAGCTCACCAGATGGGCAACATTGTGTTTGCGGTTTTCATCTGCGTAAATCACAAAACTGACCTGGCGGATATTGGCGCTGGCGGTTTTTTCCGTGGTGCGGGTCCAGTACCAGGTATGGCCGGCCATCTCCGCATCATCCTTGTCGGTGCCCAGCGATGGCCATTTTTTTTCCACCTCCAGACGCACCACTTCATTCATCGCCACCCAGTGACCAATGGATTTCTGCTTTAAATAAGACAGGCTATAGGCATCATCCCCGGATGCCTTCATCAACGCCCCCATAGCAATGGCAATAATGCTCAGGGCCACCAGTATTTCAACCAGGGTAAAGCCATACTGGCGGCAATGTGTTTTATTCATCTTCTTCATTATGAATGGTCAATTCACCTAGCTGGTTGCCCTGCAAACTGTATTTTGTGGTTTCGCCGGGCACGCGGATTTGCAATGTAAAATCCGGATAGGCCTCGCCACTGGAAAACAGGAATACATGGGGTAATAGCTGGGCGGCGGTTTCATCATCCTTTGGGGCCTGCCGCTCCTCATCCAGCGACACCTCATTATCTTCAACAAATAATTCCAGCTGTAACGGGGATGGCAGCAGACGCGGGCGCAGCAGCTTATCTTTTTCGATGGGCAACCACAGGCCTTTCAGGGGATCCAGCGTCATAAATTCATAACCCTGGGAGGTAAAATATATGCCGTATTCCTGCGCCTCGATTATGGCCTGACGGTGGGCAAAACCCGCCAGCTGTTTGAGCCGTTGCAGCTCTTCCTTGATGTCATCCTCAACGCTTCCAAAAGAAATCGTCATCAGCATCACCCCAAAGCTGATACTGATAATCACCACCACAACCAGCAGTTCGATCAGGGTAAAGCCCCTGCTGCGGGCCAGTGGTTTCAGCTGCATTGCCAACAAACAGGCCTATTCCCAGTTACCAATATCCGCAGCTGCACCTTCACCGCCTTCCACACCATCGGCGCCCAGCGAATAAATATCCACTTCCCCATGCTCACCGGGATACAGATACAGATAATCCCGCTGCCAGGGGTCTTTACGCAGTTTCTTTAAATAGCCGCCTTCTTTCCAGTTGGCCGGTACCGGGTCGGATGTGGGCCTTGTCACCA
>JALTRC010000273.1 GCA_026998145.1 Gammaproteobacteria bacterium | reverse complement strand
AAAATGGAAGCCATTGGCATGATGGCCGGTGGTGTCGCCCATGATTTGAATAATATTCTGTCCTTCCCTGAAAATTCCGGGACCCCGGTGATTTTTCTGTTCTTGAGGTTTGTGATTCAGGTAAGGGGATTCCCGCAGAAGATATCGAGCATATTTTTGAACCCTTTTATACTCGAAAGGTAATGGGAAGAAGTGGCACGGGGCTTGGCCTGACCATTGTATGGAACACTGCCCACGATCACGGCGGACAGGTGGAAGTGAGCAGTGATCATTCTGGCAGCTGTTTTCGAATACGTATTCCGGCTACTGATGAAGCAGTCCTGTCCGATCAGGAGCAGCCGATAATAGCAGAAATAAAAGGCAGGGGTGAGGCCATTCTGCTTGTGGATGATGAGGAGATACAGCGAGACGTGGCATCCAGTATTCTAAGTGGGCTGGGTTATCAGGTATTTAAGGTGGCTTCAGGTGAGGAAGCGCTTGAGTTCCTGAAAAAAGTTGCGGTAGATGTGGTTCTGCTTGATATGTTAATGCCGCCGGGTATTAACGGGCTGGAAACCTACCGTCGAATTATCCAGTTTAATCTCCAGCAGAAAACCATGATTGTCAGTGGCTATGCAGAAAATGCAGATGTTAAGGAAGCACAAAGGCTGGGTGCAGGCGAGTTTCTGGCCAAACCCTATAGTCGTACCCAGTTAGCAAGGGCCGTTAGAGCCTGCCTGTCTGGAGAGCGGGGCATTCCTGAGTAAATCATGAATTTACACTAAAAATAATAGGCCAGATCCAGCTGAATATAGTCATCTTTTTTCAGGCTGTTTAACAGGCTGGTTTCATTCACATTCTGAAAGCTACGCACTTCCACTTCCAGTTTCCAGGCATCACCTAAACGGCGGCTGGCTTCCAGGCTGATAAAGGCTTCATGGTTGTCCAGATCCATTATGATACCCAGTAATGCTTCAGTGGATTGTTCATCATTTAAGGCCAGCCGCAGTCCTGTCATTATGTCATTCTGAAAAAAGGACGTGGCCTGCTGGCCGCGACTATCATATAAATATTCAAACACCAGTCCCAGATCTGCATCACTTTCCACTATGCCAATAAAGCTGTATTCAAAGCCTGCGGTTAAGGCAGTAAAATTTTCTGCCTGCCAGCGGCGGTGAATGGCCTCCAGTTTCCATAACCAGTCTTCGGTGGTGGCCTGTACATCCAGACCGGTTTGTTGCATGAGCAGATAAGTGGGGATTAAAACCGGCTGACCATTTTTACTGCCAGGGCTAAAGACAGGCTCACGGGAAGTGCCTGAAAATTGCGACAGGCCAATTTCCCAGTCGCCTATCATGTGGAACCAGCGTAATGCTACATCAATATGGCGGTTTTCCTGGGAGGATTCATAGCTTGCCTGTGAGCTATCCACCATTGGAAAAAAGCGTGGACGGCCATCAATACCGGCAAAGGTGCGCTCACGGAAACCGGGTAGAATAAACACATCCCAGGTGCCCAGCTCTGATTCGATACTGGCCTGAATCATCGGTTGGCCCAGTTTGTCTTCACCGTCCAGATTTTCAACAAAGTCAGTCTGGTTAATCACATCCACCAGATGCTGGGATTCAGTCACTCCCCAGTAAACCTTGCTGATGCCGGCCTTCAGTTCCCAGTTATCAAAGACAGTCAGCCAGGAAAATTCACGTATATCATTATGGCTGCGTTTTTCATCCACTTCATCCAGACGGCTGAATACCTCTATGGTGATACTTTGCTCATCGTTATCCCAGCTATGGTAAAACTCTGGCTGAAAAGCAATGGATGCATCGCTTTGGGATTGCTGCGGATTTTGTGGCAGGGGCGAATATAAAAAATGCCGCCACTGCACACTGACATCACCCGACCACTCAGCAGCCATAACTGGCAGCTGAAGAAGGTAGCTTATCAGGCAGGCAGGGGCGAGCTTCTTTAATACAGACACGGGTTTTATCTGGCCCGTTTTAAACTGTTACGGTTAAAGTCTTTATCGCTGAGGCCTGTCTGAAATTTGTAATCCTGCCATGAAAGGATTGTGGATTTTCCAGTTTGATGATTAATCATTTTCATGGTGCTGGCACGCCAGTATTTACCCAGATACTGTTTGTAATCTTCAAAGACCAGGGTTTTTAGCAGGCTGTTCTTACGATCATAAAAATCAGTTTTTTCCGGGCGATATTCCTTTTTATTAATCCACACGACCTGGCGTTTATACCCTGAATTTTTATAAGTGGGATAGCGTTCAATAACAAAGCAGTCAATGCCGTTAAATTTTTCATCCCGCAGATATTTGTAGGTGTACTTATCCAGTTCCTGTGAAGAAATATCTTCGTAGGCAAACTCACTGCCCATAAAGGGCCCGGATTTGTTTTTTGAGCTGATACGCTTAACCCGCTTAAGAGCTGGCAGGTAGAGCCATTGTTCATCAGGCTTTTTTGAATGGGAGTAGGTAAGAAAAGCCGTGCCCTTTACATCACGGGGTTTATCAAATATGGATAATCCCTTATCACCATCTCCATTAACTTCCAGGGTTTTAACCCGCACATTACGCACACTGGTTTTTCCCTGTTTGTTTTTAAGCACCATTTCCATTTTAGCGGTGGAGTCTTTAAAGCCGGTGTCGCGCAAATCAACTTCTTTGGCAATGGCCAGACCTTTTTCCTCAGGGGTTTCTGCCTGGCTGCTAATGCCGAAGCTGAGTAACAAAGCCAGGGCTAATATATTTAACAGATTTTTTTTCATGATTAAGCGTCCTTTGTTTTTTTACTGTCTATGGCCATTAAAAGTGGTGGAAGCATAAATAAATCCAGAAACAGGGCGATGGCAATAATAATACTGGTCATTAGACCCATGCCCGCATTTAGCTCAAAAGCGGAGAGGGATAAAATCATAAAGCCGGCAATCAGTACCGCCGAGGTTACCCAGATGGCTACGCCTACATTATTAAAAGCATAGCGAACCGCATCTTCTGAATTGAGATGTTGCTCATTGCGGGCGCGCATATATTTACTGATAAAGTGAACCGTATCATCAACCACTATGCCCAGCGTCATGGCTGTAACAACGGACAGGGCCAGGCCAATTTCTCCCACAAATAAACCCCATAAACCAAAGGCGCAGGCGGCAGGGAAGAGGTTAGGAATCAGGCTGATTAAACCGTATTTGAATGATCGCAGCGCCAGCATCAGCACCAGTGAAATTAATACCAGTGCAGCCGTTGTGCCGCTGAGCATACTGATAATATTCCGCAGGCCGATATGGGCAAACATAATAGACGGGCTGGCGCCGTAAGTGTGTAGCTCCGGTGCATTCTGTTTTAACCAGTTGCCGGCCCGCTCTTCCAGATCAAGAATCTGATTGGATGAAATGGTTTTTAAGGTTACATTCAGCCGGGTTGCCTGTTTGGCTACATCAATCTGATTATTTAAATCCAGCCCGTAAGGCAGGGACATTTCATAAAGTAATAAGTATTGCGCGGCCAGTTCCCGGTTTTCTGGTAATTTATACCACTGGGGATCATCACCGTGCATATTTTTATTCAAGCGCTTAAATGTATCGGTAATGGTGCTGACATGAATCACTTCCGGCTGTTGCCGGTACCAGTTTGCAAAGGCATCGACCTTTTCTAAAAAATCCGGTGAGCTGACATTATTGGCTTCGCCGCTATCCAGTGAATAATCAATGGTATAAGTGCCGGTTAAATGTTCAGTGGTGAAATCAGTATCACGACGGAACTCCACTGACTCGTCAAAATAATTGACAAAAATATCATTCAGTTCATTGCGGGGAATAAAGCTGATTAAAATAACCACTATTAAGCTGGTGCCAATCAGTAATTTTTTTCGTTGCCTGACCACAAACTCCCCCAGCTGTCCCATGGCTCGGCTGCCAATGACAATGTGATGGGCCTTGTTGGGCAAAATATACATAACCGCTGGCAGGAAGCTAACCGTTAGAATAAATGAACCGATTACCCCAAAGGTGGAGATATTGCCCAGATCACCAAAGGGTGGGGCGTCACTTGAATTTAAACTTAAAAAACCCAGCGCAGTGGTTAAGCTGGTCAGAAAAATAGGGAAAAAGTTAACCCGCATACTTTCCACAATGGCATCGTGTTTGCTGGTGCCTTTGTGTATTTCCTGCAACATGGTGACCAGCAAATGCACGGCACCAGCAATCGCAATGGTTAAAATAATAATTGGTGCCGATGCGGATGGCGGAGTGAGTTTAATGCCCAGCCAACCGGCTGTGCCCATGCCGATCATAATGGAAAACAGTAC
>JALTRC010000272.1 GCA_026998145.1 Gammaproteobacteria bacterium | reverse complement strand
AATATAAATATCCCAACGCCCTGGGCTCGGATTATTCCTTTGATTTGAGGCTGGTAAACCAGAATAAAATTGATGCTTCGATTGAAGGTGAATTTCAGAATCAGCTGGATCAGTCGTTTGAGCTGGGTGTTTTTAAATGGCTGAATAAACAGCACCGAAAAAAAGGCTGGTTTATCCGCCTGGGCTATGATGTGCGTGAGCGACAATATGAAGACCTGGCCACAAGGGATATTGTTGATAGCATTGGTTCGGTACAGGTGTCCCTTAAGTATGCCTATAAAAATGTGCATGAATATTATTATAACCGGGGGGGTAAATATTACGGTTATGAAATGAAAATTGCAGAAGATGCCATTGGCAGTAAATCTGAATATCTGACCCATTATCTATTTTATCGTAGCTATTACCGTTTTAAATCAAGGCCGGATGATAACCTGAATGTGCAGACTATTCTGGGAACATCGAATAATAATGTACTGGGTGATCGAGCATTTATTCTGGATTATCGAAATGGCCTGCGGGGTTATGAGCGTTCCCGTTTTCAGGGTAATAGTGTACTGGTGGTAAACACGGAGTATCTAAGGCCATCGGAATGGTTTCCCACCTTACGCTTTGTTTATTTTGTGGATATGGGTTCAACCGGCGAATCCTTAAAGGATGCTTTTAATGGCCCCTTAAGAACTGGCGTGGGATTTGGCGTTCGCTGGAAAATTCCGGCGCTGGTGCGAGTGGATCTGCGGGTGGATGTGGGCTATGGCATTAGCGATAATAATATGCGGGTGACGGTGGGAACGCGGCATGCGTTTTGATTTTTGATGTGAAGGTGTAGTTTTTTTGACACAGAGGCGCAGAGGCACAGAGTTTTTTATAATGATGTAACGATGTAAATTTGCTCCCGGCATCTGAGTGATGTCCGGCAGGTTCAACTAAAATAGCTCCGTGTCTCTGCGCCTCTGTGTCAAAACTGATCTGGAAAGCTTTGCGCCAAAGTATCAACCACCCGTATAAGACATAAACCGCAATACCTTTTCCGGGTTTTCATTAAATTCATGGCGCTCCGGTTTCATATTAATGGCGCTGCGTATGGCCTGTTCCAGTTCTGTATCGGAAATACCGGCGCGCAGCAGGGGGCGCAGTTCAAAATTATGCTCCTGACCCAGGCAGGTATAGATG
>JALTRC010000271.1 GCA_026998145.1 Gammaproteobacteria bacterium | reverse complement strand
CCACACAGCACACTGAACTATATGACACCTGTGGCGTTTGCAAACAGAGCAGCATAAAATGAGTTTCTCATCGGATAATTGGTACTAAATTGGGGGTAAGGTCACCAGCCCAATAACGCTGTAGGGTGGATCAAGCGCAGCGGATCCACCAGGATGCAGATAAGCCGGTGGATCCGCTATTCTTGATCCACCCTACGGTTGTTTACGGTTGCTGATTTAAAGCCCAGTCAATATGCTCTTTCACCATTGCTGAAGCACTCTCCCGTCTCTGCCGAAGTGCGGTAATAATATGGGCTTTCTGTTCTGTATTCGCCTGAGCCAAAGCATTCCCCAGCGCCACCGCAATATTTCTGAGCCATTGATCATGACCAATACGGCGAATAGGCGAGCCTTCCATGCGCTGCAAAAATTCGTCTTCATTCCAGCCAAATAGCGCCAGCAGATCCGGCGCATCCAGCTGATGCCTTGCCTTAAAATCATCTTCAACAGTCGGTTTGGAAAAACGGTTCCAGGGGCAGGCCAGCTGGCAATCATCACAGCCATAAATCCGATTGCCCATCATGGGGCGAAGCTCCACAGGGATGGTGGATTTCAGCTCAATGGTGAGATAGGAAATACAGCGGCGGGCATCCACCGTATAAGGCTCAACAATGGCATTGGTGGGGCAGATGTCCATGCAGGCGGTGCAGCGGCCGCAATGGTTATCGGGTAGCTGCTGATTAACTGGCAGGGGCAGGTCGGTGAATATCTCCCCTAAAAAAAACCATGAACCGGCTTTGCGATTAATAATATTACTGTGCTTGCCCGTCCAGCCCAGGCCGGCTTTTTCCGCCAGCGGCCGTTCCAGAATCGGCGCACTGTCGGTAAAAGCCCGGTAGCCAAATTCACCGATTTCCTGCTGTATTTTTTGCGCCAGCTGCTGCAAACGCTTACGGATCAGCTTGTGGTAATCCCGCCCCAGTGCATAGCGTGAAATAAAACCCTTATCGGGATTTTTTAATACCTCAAGCATTCCGGCGGCGCTGGGTGGCAGATAATCCATGCGCAGGGAAATAATCCGCAGGGTACCGGGCAGTAGCTCTTCAGGCCGGTAGCGCAGGCTGCCATGGCGCGCCATATAATCCATCTCACCATGATAATTTTTCTCCAGCCACTGTAGAAAGCCGGGTGTGTAG
>JALTRC010000270.1 GCA_026998145.1 Gammaproteobacteria bacterium | reverse complement strand
TCTTCGCCCTGTACTTTGCGGGCTTCTTCATGGCCATAATCCACACGGAAAATATGCGGCCAGCTGGGCCAGGGATTATTTTCTGCCCGCTCTTCGGGAGGTCTGGGCATTAGCTCGAAATTAACCACTGACTTGCAACCGTGACGT
The DNA here is from genome assembly GCA_026998145.1 of Gammaproteobacteria bacterium. GTDB lineage: Bacteria > Pseudomonadota > Gammaproteobacteria > SZUA-229 > SZUA-229 > JALTRC01. Next base: position 4,163 of record JALTRC010000270.1, on the reverse strand, counting down.
AAGGACGTGGCAATACAGTCGGTACCCGTGTCACCGCCGCCGATGACAATCACATGCTTGTCTTTGGCGCTGATATAGTTGCCATCCTGTAGATTGGAGTCCAGCAGGCTTTTGGTATTGGCGGTGAGGAAGTCCATGGCAAAGTGCACTCCCTTCAGGTCGCGGCCTTCGATAGGTAGGTCCCGGGGGGTGGTGGCGCCGGTGGCAAACAATATGGCGTCTGTGGCATCTTTCAGCTCTTTAATATCCACATTATTGCCCACGTCCGCATTGGTTTTAAACGCAATGCCTTCATCTTTCATTAGCTGCACACGGCGATCAATTACGCTCTTGTCCAGTTTCATATTGGGGATGCCGTACATCAGCAGGCCGCCGATACGGTCAGCACGTTCATATACGGTAACATCATGGCCGGCACGGTTTAACTGTTGTGCCGCCGCCAGCCCGGCAGGGCCGGAGCCTACCACGGCTACTTTTTTACCCGTGCGTCTGGCCGGTGTTTGCGGCTGGATCCAGCCTTCATCAAAGGCCCGATCCACAATGGCGCATTCGATGTTTTTAATGGTCACAGCCGGTTCAATAACTCCCAGCACACAGGCGCCTTCACAGGGGGCAGGGCATACGCGGCCGGTAAATTCGGGGAAGTTATTGGTGGCATGGAGGCGGGCACTGGCATCTTCCCAGCGGTTGTTGTAAACCAGATCGTTCCATTCAGGAATCAGGTTATCCACCGGGCAGCCGTCATCAGACTGGCAGAATGGAATACCGCAATCCATACAACGGGCGCCCTGAGTGCTCAGATGCTCCTCATTGTGAGGGGTGTAGATTTCACCAAAATCCACCAGTCGTTCACTTACATCACGGTAAGCTTCGGTCTTGCGCTCAAATTCTTTAAAACCTGTGATTTTGCCCATTGTGTTTCTTTAACCTTTGTAAAAGCACTGTTGTTTGCCAATACATGCAAACAACACAAATATTTTATCTGTGCACCCAGAGCGCACAGGATATTAACGAAAGCTTTTGAATTTCATTTGCGTTTATTCCCGCTCATTTGCGAATAAACGACTAAGCCGCATTGGCCTTGTTTTTCTGTTCTTCAAGCACCCGCTTGTAATCGGTCGGCATGACTTTGACAAACTGGCTTAAAGCCCCATCCCAGTCATTTAACAGACGCTCGGCAACCGCAGAGCCGGTGTATTTGAGATGGTTTTCGATCATGGTTTTCAGCTCGGCGATATCTTCATCAGCGCAAACGGTTTCCAGTTCCACCATGCCCATATTGCATTTGGTGGCCAGCTCTCCCTGATGATCCCAGATATAAGCCACGCCGCCGCTCATGCCGGCGGCAAAGTTACGGCCTACTTCACCCAGTACTGCGATGCGGCCGCCGGTCATGTATTCGCAACCGTGATCGCCAATGCCTTCAACCACAGCAATAGCGCCTGAGTTTCGTACACAGAAGCGCTCTGCGGCAATGCCGCGGAAATAGGCTTCGCCGGAGGTAGCGCCGTACAGGCAGACATTACCGACAATAATATTTTCCTCGGCCACAAAGCTGCTGTTTTTCGGCGGGGCGACAATCACACGGCCACCACTTAAGCCCTTGCCCACATAGTCATTGGCATCACCTTCCACTTCGATGGTAATGCCTTTGGCCAGGAATGCGCCCAGGGACTGACCGGCGCTGCCGGTGAGTTTGATATTGATGGTGCCATCGGGCAATAAATCTGCGCCGTATTTTTTCGCTACTTCATTGGATAGCATGGTGCCCACCACCCGGTTAATATTAATCACCGGCAGCTCGATATTCACCTGTTTGCCGCTTTCCAGCGCATCTTTGGCCAGCTCGATGAGCTGGTTATCCAGGGCTTCTTCCAGACCGTGATCCTGTTTGATGCTCTGATGCACTTCCACATTTTCGTGGGGCTTTTCAGCCGGTGTCAGCAGCATATTCAGATCAATGCCGCTTTGCTTCCAGTGCTCGGAATCGGTGGCCGCTTCCAGGCAGTCCACCCGGCCAATCATTTCATTAATGGTTCTAAAGCCCAGCTCGGCCATAATCTGGCGCAGGTCTTCGGCCACCATAAACAGGTAGTTGACGACATGTTCAGGCTTGCCGCTGAATTTCTTGCGCAGCTCCTTATCCTGGGTGGCGATACCCACTGGACAGGTGTTTAAGTGACACTTACGCATCATCACGCAGCCCAGAGTAATGAGCGGTGCTGTGGCAAAGCCGTATTCCTCTGCACCCAGCAGGGCGGCAATGGCCACATCCCGGCCGGTTTTCATCTGCCCGTCCGTCTGAATCACAACCCGGGAGCGCAGATCATTCATGACCAGCGTCTGGTGGGTTTCCGCAACCCCCAGCTCCCATGGCAGCCCCGCATGTTTGATGGAGGTGATAGGGGATGCGCCCGTGCCACCGTCATGGCCGGCAATTACAATGTGATCTGCATGGGCCTTGGTAACCCCGGAGGCAATGGTGCCGACACCGTTTTCCGCCACCAGTTTTACCGAGATGCGGGCATCCCGGTTGGCGTTTTTCAGATCATGGATTAACTGGGCCAGATCCTCGATGGAATAAATATCGTGGTGGGGTGGCGGGCTGATTAAACCAACGCCCGGTGTGGAATGACGCAGGCGGGCAATCAGGCCGTCTACCTTGGTGCCCGGCAGCTCACCACCTTCACCCGGTTTGGCGCCCTGTGAAACCTTGATCTGGATTTCATCTGCATTGGTTAAATAACCGATGGTGACACCAAAGCGGCCGGAGGCCACCTGCTTGATAGCGGAGCGGCGGGAATCCCCATTGGCTTCTGGTGTCCAGCGATCTGCATCTTCGCCACCTTCGCCCGTATTGGATTTGCCGCCCATGCGGTTCATTGCAATGGCCAGAGACTCATGAGACTCTGGTGAAATGGAACCGAAGCTCATGGCGCCAGTGGCAAAGCGTTTGACAATTTCCCTGGCCGGTTCCACTTCGCTAATATCAATGGGGCCGCCATTGTTGGACTTGAAGCCCAGCATACCCCGCAGGGTGCATTTTTTGGTGTCTTCATTGGCCAGTTTGGCAAAGCGGTCATAGGCGCTGCGATCACCGGAGCGGGCGGCCTGTTGCAAGGTGGAAATGCTTTGCGGGTTCCACATGTGCTTATCGCCCTGTGCCCGCCAGTGCATATCGCCCTGGTTAGGCAGAATGCTGACATTGGCCTGACGCTCATCAAAGCCCAGGGCATGACGGCGGATGGATTCTTCGGCGATCACATCAAAGCCCACCCCCTGAATACGGCTGGCGGTGCCTTCAAAGCAGCGTTGGATAACTTCATCCGCTAGACCCACGGCTTCAAAAATCTGCGCCGCCTTATAGGATTGCAGGGTGGAAATGCCCATTTTGGCAAAGACCTTGAACATGCCCTTGCCCACGGACTTACGGTAACCGGCAACGATTTTATCGTCTGTATCATAAAGTTCAGGGTCCAGCAGGCCTTTGCGCTGGGCATCCCACAGGGCTTCAAAGGCCAGATAGGGATTGATGGCGTCTATGCCATAACCGGTGAGCAGGCAGTGGTGGTGAACTTCCCGGGCCTCGCCGGATTCCAGCACCAGACCGATGCGGGTACGCAGGTGTTTTTTCACCAGATGCTGGTGCACTGCGCCGGTGGCCAGCAGGGCGCTAACCGGTATGCGGCTATCCGAGATATTACGATCCGACAGAATCACCAGACTGTGACCATCGGCAATGGCCTGGGTGGCTTCCTCGCAAATACGATCCAGCGCCTTTTCAAGGCCGGCTGTGCCTTCGGCCTTGTCGTAGGTAATGTCGATAGTGGCGGTGGTCCAGCCGCGGAAATTCATGTGTTTGAGAGCTGCCAGTTCTTCATTTGTGAGAATGGGGTGTGGCACCAGCAGGCGGTGGGCATGTTCCTCGGTGGAATCCAGCAGGTTCTTTTCCGGGCCGATATAGCATTGCAGGGACATCACTACTTCTTCACGGATAGAGTCGATGGCCGGGTTGGTGACCTGGGCAAACAGCTGCTTGAAGTAGTCATAAATCATCCGCGATTTATCGGACATACAGGCCAGCGCCGCATCATTACCCATGGAGCCTACCGGATCACGACCTTCCTTGACCAGTGGCAGCAGCATAAACTGCATGGTTTCCG
>JALTRC010000269.1 GCA_026998145.1 Gammaproteobacteria bacterium | reverse complement strand
TTTAATGCCTGTTCGACATTCACATCTTTGACAATAATGGCAAATTCATCGCCGCCCAGACGAGCCAGAATATCCTGCTTGCGCAGCTTGTCATTTAAAAATCCGGCAATACCAATGAGTAATTTATCACCCGCATCATGACCCGCTGTATCATTAATATATTTAAATCGATCCAGATCCAGATAAATCAAGGCGCTCATTGAGCCATCACGTTGCAGGCGGGAAACCTCCGACTCCAGACTATCTTCAAAATAAAGTCGATTATGTAACTGTGTTAAATGATCGTGTGTTGCCTGCCAGTGGAGTTTTTCCTCCAGCATTTTTCGCTCTGATACATCACGGAAAGCCACCACCGAACCTTCCTGTTTTTTATTGATGGTTAGCGGGTATACGGTACATTCAACCGGCACCTGCTGATTACTGCCATGACGAAATACCGTTTCCCAGCATCGCAGCTCTGCATTTTGCCCATAAACACTGTGCAGCTGATCCTGCTGTTTTGCATCCGTATGATAATGAAAAATATCCGTGGCTTTTTTACCCAGCACAGATGCATCTTCTGCCTGCCCGATAATCTTTAAAGCCGCCGGGTTTACAAAGGTAATAAAACCTTCATTATCAACACCGTATACCCCTTCACCCACCGATTCCAGAATACCCGCCAGCCGTTCACGTTCAGCCTGAATATTATTCTGTACTTCGATAAAACGACTCATGGATGCAATGCGGGATAAAAACAGTTCTTCAGCTTCATTTTTAAACATGCACTCAACCGCACCGGCCTGTAAGCAGTCTTTAATGACTTCATCTAAATAGGTGCCGGTTATAACGGCTGAACGGATATTAGCGGTGCGCGGATCATCACGTAATTTCTGGCACAGAACATAACCATTTTCATCGGGCATAAAATAATCAATGATGGCCAGATCAAATGCCTGTTTAATCGCCATTTCAAATGCGCTGGAAACCGAATCGGCTGTTTCAACAAGATAACCATTACGGCTCAGTAAACGCTGGTAGTAATGGCGAATACTTACTGAATCATCAACAAATAAAATTCGCACGGGATTATCAATACTGGGGGTATCTGCCACAACCTCTTCGGCTTCATCGGAGCCTAATAATTTCTGTAATGTGGCCAGTGATTCCTGGTAGCTCTCCCAGGGAACCAGCGCAGAGAAACG
>JALTRC010000268.1 GCA_026998145.1 Gammaproteobacteria bacterium | reverse complement strand
TATTCCCCCTGCTTGCGGCCGGGCACCAGCACAATCACCGCCTCCGGCTCGGGAAAGCCGCTTAAATACATAAAATCGCTGTCCTGGCGGAAAGGGTATTCCACATCCCGATTACGCACTCGCACAGGTGCGGCAGGCAGGATGGCTATCCCCGCATCACCAATCATTCTCATTAACTGCTTACGGTGACGGGCATGGACTTTTGGATTCATGGTTAATCTCGCTAAGGGGGGCTAGGGTCTAGTGTTGGATATCAGTGGTGGGCGGCATGGGTTGCAGTTCTTCGTTGATCAGCAGCACCCCCATGCGCACATATTCGCAAAGCTGCATATAGGCGTCTTCATCTGCCTCGCCTGCCTCTTCTTCTGCATGGGCGGCGCGACCGATTTCCACCATATCCTGCAGTAATTCAGCCGTATCTTCAGGCAGTTTCTGATCTTTTTTCAAGCCACCGGCCGCCAGTCCATAGGTAAATCCCTGACACCATTGGGCCAGGGCTTCCACCCGCTCCTCCAGTGAGTCATTATCCTCCGGCAGCAGTAGCTGAAAACCGGCTTCTGCATCATTCAGCTGGACTTTGGCATTTTCAAACAGCCCGGCCAGCAGTTGCGAGGCTTCCTTGATATGCATATTGTTAAGATCAAAATCCACAAACACCTGCTTGAGCCAGGTTTCCAGATCCGCCTGCCCGGCGGCGCAGATCATGCCGCACAAAGCCCCATGGGATTCGGATGCATACATATCCGCATCGGCTTTTTCCAGTGCATCCTGTAATTGCTGATAATCGGGTCGCTGGGTCATAAAGTGTCCTGATTGTATTGATGGGCAATTCTATCCCGTCTGGTGTTTTAATTCATCTTCCACAATCATTCACCATCTGCCATTGACCAGATGGCTTCCAGCAACTATATTTAACCACTATGACTGAACATACTTCACACAATATCGAAGCACTGGAAGCCAAGGTTGACGAGCTGCTGGCTCTGTCTCAACGTCTGGCAGAAGAAAACAAAAATCTGAAAGCCCAGCTGCAGGATATTAAAACCGACCGTTCGGCTCTGGTTGAACAGAAAGAGCATGTACGCGCCCAGGTTGAAAGTATGATTTCCCGCCTCAAGGCCATGGAAACAGCATAAGCTGCACACCTTATCCGTGACTAAAGACCCATCCAGCCTCACCATCAAGATTCTTGATAAAGAGTACCGTGTTGCCTGCCCCGCAGAAGAGCAGGATTTATTACGTCACTCGGCCGAGTTCTTAAACGACAAGCTCAATGAAGCCCGCAGCAAAGGTTCGGTGCTAGGCAGTGAACGTATTGCCATTATGGTGGCTTTGAATCTGGCCCATGAGCTGCTGCAATCCCGGCCCTATCAGGAAGGCTATGACCAGCTGGACGAGCGGGTGGGGAATCTACAGAACAAAATAGATATTGCGCTGCGGGAAATAGAAGTAGTATAGTTATTCCAAGGTTTCTTTCTGCTGATTTATTGGCGCAAAGAATCCAACAGAGTTTAAAAGTTTGGGTGCTTCTGGAATATTCGTAAGCATATCTACAACACCCCTTGTGCCTTAATCTTCACCCTTGGGGACTGTACTGTTTGTGCCGTGTGCATTACCGTTTTATCGGGAAGCCTGACGTACAATCGATGGTCCCCCCTTGAACCTTCCGGTTCAAGGGTCGTAGATAAACGCAACGGTATTGTGGATGCACCCACCTCTAATTCAATCACCCTGAGCCTCCCATGACTCAAACCGCCCGCGCGGACGTGCGCCGCTATTACCGCCAGCAACGCAAACAACTATCCCAGCACCAGCAACATCAGCACGCTCAGCAACTGGCCGCCCATTTTTGCCGCAGCCGTTTATTTCGCAGCGCCAGACGGCTGGCCTGTTACCTGCCCGCCGATGGTGAAATCAGCCCGGAGGGGATTATGCAAAAAGCCTGGCAATATAAAAAACAGCTGTACCTGCCCATATTGCCACCCACCGGCAAGTCATTATTTTTTGCTCCCTACACTGCCGACACGCCCATGAAACCCAACTGCTTTGGCATTGATGAACCGGATATTCACCCCCATCACTGGATTCGTGCGCGCCAGCTGAACCTGATTTTATTACCCCTGGTCGCCTTTGATGAGCAGGGGAATCGTATGGGCATGGGGGGCGGATATTATGATCGCAGCCTGAGTTTCAGCCGCCATCACAAACAATGGCATAGCCCCCATTTGATTGGCTTGGCCCATGAATGCCAGAAAGCAGAGCAGCTGCCTTCTGAGCCATGGGATGTGCCTTTGCATGGGGTGGCGACTGAGCGGGGGTTTTATGGTGGTTTGTATTAGATGCTTGGACGCTAAGGCGCGGAGAACGCGGAGATTATTGAATAAATAAGATGCCGGAGTTAGTAACTTCGACATCTTATACTGGGTGCACTTAAAACTTGATAACAGGCCATTTATAATTTATCTACTTCATCTGGCTCAATATTTTTTACACTCTCTTAGAAAGAGCTTTTTTGAATTTGTTTTTTTTGCCTTTTTCGGCTCTTTCCATTAAATACTCTTCTGTCTTTAATGCAGACATTTTTTCTGCTAAAGCAGTTGCAACAAACTGGTTGATTGATATGTGATCTTCTTTGGCTAATTTACAAACACTTTCATGTAAAGAGTCCGGTAGCCTTAAGCTGATTGTACTCCCCTATGTGCTTTTTGATTTAAGAGGAAAACGTTCAGGATGCTCTATGATCTCCTCAGACAAATCCACATCCAAATCCGGCCAAAAATAATGATGAGGTGATTGCTCTTCAACTTTTAATATAGATTTTACCGGCTGATCCTTAAACCAGGGAAAATCCTCATACGCCATAAACAGCTCCTTTCCATGTGCCAGAAGCCATACCCCATGTGCTGATATATTTGATACCTCAACATCTAAAATGCTGTTTCCATGCGCTAATGAGTTCATCGTAATGTACCTCAATGAGTGTTTCGATTTGTTTTAGTTGCTTTCTCGTATATCTGTGATTTTTTGAAAGTTCGATTTCTGGTTCTAGCCAATACTTTGCCTCGCCTTCACCTGATATGACATGAACATGCATCCTTTCTTCCTCACGCGAAAAAAAGAAGAACCTGTATCCACTTTCTCTAAATACTGTAGGACTCATAGTTTCATTTTGTACATGATTATGATTTATATTGCACCTTATCTGACACACCAACCTCAGCGCATCTTCATCAAAAAACCAGATAAGGTATCAGAGTCACCGACTCCCAATACAATAATCTCCGCGCCCTTTGCGCCTTCGCGTCAAAAAAATCAACAACTCAAAAACATCTGATAAGCCGGATTACTGGTCTCTTCCCACCAGCTATAACCCGTATCATTAAAGAAAGCCTGCAACGCCTTGTGGTCTTTTTGCGGTACCTGCAGCCCCACCAGTACACGCCCATAGGCCGCACCATGATTGCGGTAGTGGAACAGGCTGATATTCCAGCGATTACCCAGCTGGGTTAAATAATCCAGCAGGGCGCCGGGGCGCTCGGGGAATTCAAAGCGATACAGCACTTCATCTTCAATACCATTGGCGTGGCCGCCCACCATATAACGCACATGCATTTTGGCCACTTCATTGTCAGTCATGCTCACTACCGGGTATTTTTTCTGTTGCAGTTTTTCAATCAGCTGATCCATTTCAGCGCGACCTTCACTGAGCTGTACACCGGCAAATACAATGGCGTCTTCCGCATTGGCATAGCGGTAGTTAAATTCCGTAATGCCCCGCTTACCCAGTAGCTTGCAAAATTTACGGAAGCTGCCCGGTTTTTCCGGGATGGTGACTGCCATCAGGCCTTCACGGAATTCACCCAGCTCGGCCCGCTCGGACACATGGCGCAAGCGGTCAAAATTCATATTGGCGCCGCTGTTGATGGCGATCAGGGTTTTACCTTCCAGCTGATGCTCAGCCACATATTTTTTAATGCCAGCCACCGCCAGTGCGCCTGCCGGTTCCATTATGGAGCGGGTATCATCGAAAATATCTTTAATGGCGGCGCAGATTTGATCTGTATTGACGGTAATCACATCATCCACGGTTTTTCTGGCAATGCGGAAGGTTTCCCGCCCCACCTGTTTTACCGCCACCCCATCGGCAAAAATCCCCACCTGATTCAGCACCACCCGGCGATTTTTTTCAAAGGCGGCTGCCATACAGGCGGCATCTTCCGGCTCCACCCCAATCACTTTAATCTCCGGGCGCAGGTATTTGATAAAAGAGGCAATACCCGCAATCAGGCCACCACCGCCCACAGGCACAAAAATCGCATCCACCGGCTCCGGGTAC
>JALTRC010000267.1 GCA_026998145.1 Gammaproteobacteria bacterium | reverse complement strand
TGTTTCCAGGGTCGATTGAAAAATCGCTCCAGCCCATTGGCCATTGCACCAAAACCCACCAGAGGATGATATGATTTCACCTCGCCCAGCCAGGCATCCAGCAACAAGGCCAGTAGAACCACCCATGCAATATCTGCCACAACAATGCGCCCGCAAAAAAGTCGAAGTCTAGCATGAATACCAGAACCTTAATGATTCAGGGCACCACCTCCGATGCAGGCAAAAGCACTCTGGTTGCCGGCCTTTGCCGGGTATTGAAAAGACAGGGCATATCGGTTGCGCCTTTCAAGCCTCAGAATATGGCCCTTAACAGTGCGGTGACCATTGACGGCGGGGAGATTGGCCGCGCCCAGGCGGTGCAGGCACAGGCCTGTGGACTGGCACCTCATACGGATATGAATCCGGTGCTGATTAAACCCAGCTCGGACACAGGGGCGCAAATTATTATTCATGGTAAGGCCATTGCCAATATGCAGGCAACCGAATATCACGACTATAAAACTACCGCCATGACTGCTGTACTGGAATCCCACCGGCGTTTAAGTCAACAATATGATGTGATTCTGGTGGAAGGCGCCGGCAGCCCGGCGGAAATCAATTTGCGGGATCGGGATATTGCCAATATGGGTTTTGCCGAAGCGGTGGACTGCCCGGTAATTTTAATTGCGGATATCGACAAGGGGGGCGTTTTTGCCCATCTAACCGGCACGGTGAATTTATTAAGCCAGAGCGAGCAGGATCGCATTAAAGGTTTTGTCATCAATCGTTTTCGCGGTGATCTGGCTTTATTGCAACCGGGGCTGGACTGGCTGGAAAACATCAGCCGCAAAAAAGTTTTTGGCACCCTGCCTTATTTACACCATTTTCATCTGGAAGCCGAAGATGCGATCAATACGGACAACCATAGCCAGCAGGATAATGCCTTAAAAATTGTTGTGCCCGTATTGCCCCGTATCAGCAATCATACAGACTTTGATGCACTGAGATTGCATCCCCAGGTGGAACTGCTGTTTGTATCAGCCGAGAAAAAACCACCGGCCTGTGATTTGATTATTTTAGCCGGCAGTAAAAATGTGCGCGCCGATCTGGATTATTTAAAACAGCATGGCTGGCAGAATATTCTGGATAAGCACCTGCGTTATGGAGGCAAGCTCATGGGCATTTGTGGCGGCTTTCAAATGCTGG
>JALTRC010000266.1 GCA_026998145.1 Gammaproteobacteria bacterium | reverse complement strand
CTCCCACCATTCGGGAAGATTTTATTGTTCGCCTGATTGAGCGGGAAGGCAAACAGGATGAAGAAAACCCCTACGGCTTCAAGCCCAAGCAGGAACACATGGCGGTATTCCACGCCAAGGCCGCCAAACTGTTAAACAAACCCGCCTCCCGTTTTTATGAACATGCACTGGATTATTTTCGCGGCGAAACCGGCTATGACCAGTGGGCCTTCGTGGGCTTTCAGGGCATTGCCGATCTGGCAGCCTGGCTGGATGAAGATGACAATAACGACATGCTCAGCCGCGCCATTGGCGAGCTGCCACCTCAGCCGCTGGATGCCTTATGCCAGTGTCTGGAACACGAAGCCATTGAAGATAATCTGGCGCTGGCCATTGCCGAGGTCATGGAGCCACTGCTGGCCAATGGGCAGGACAATGCCAATTTAATCAGCCTGTGCCTGCGGGGCATCAGCTTTGCCCGTAACCAGCAGCTGGTGCAGGAGCAGGTGTTTAATGTGCTGGCATCCACCGCTGCCACCAACCCGGAAGTGCTGGCCTCCATCTCCGGCCGCTGCTGGGAAACCCTGAAATCCGAGCAGCTTATGCTGGCCTATCTGGAAAATCTGGCGCGCTGCCCGGAGGGACAGGAATTCTTTAATCTGGTGGTCGTGGATATTATCAATATCCCCGGCATGTCCGAGCCACTGCATCAGGCCATCCGCAATCCCCAGCGATCCGAACGGCTTTCTACCGCTATTGGCGGTTTGTTTAAACAGTTTAGTTGATTGTGTTTTGACGCGAAGGCGCAAAGGACGCGAAGTTTTTTACTGGTTTAACCCCTCCTCCCAAACCACTTTGCGCCTTTGCGTCTTTGCATCAGATCTTTTAATCCTTTCATTTCGCTGAAAGGTGCCGGAGTCGCCGACTCCGGCACCTGGGCAGTTGATTGTTTTTGACGCGAAGGCGCAAAGGCCACGAAGTTTTTTATTGATTTAATCCCTTCCCCAAACCCCTTTGCGCCCTCCGCGTCTTTGCGCCAGATCTTTTAATCTTTTAATTTAACTTAATACCCCAAGCCATTCATTTTAAATAAAATACTTGCTATTCGCCTGCTTGTTTTCTAGTATCAGAGCCAATAACAAAAAGGTGTCCCCATGAATAATCTGCATATGCTTATCCCCAAACACCAGCACCCCACCTGGATTGCC
>JALTRC010000265.1 GCA_026998145.1 Gammaproteobacteria bacterium | reverse complement strand
CGATATAATATAGACGCTTTATTTAAAGACGGGATATAAAATACCTACAAACCGATGAAGTGTATCTATTGGGCATTTGGAAATGGGCACAGGTACTGCCGACAGCGAGCAGCACCTGTGTTACTGGGCGGCCTAATCCAGTACGTGGGACACCAGACCATCAGCCAGCTTGGGTTCAAACCAGGTGGATTTAGGCGGCATCACCTCATTGGCATCGGCCACTGCAATCAAATCATCCATACTGGTGGCATACATGGAAAAAGCCGCCACCATTTCGCCACTATCCACCCTTTTTTCCAGGCCTTCCAGGCCGCGCACACCGCCCACAAAATCTATCCGCGGGTCGGTGCGAGGGTCGGTAATATTTAAAATCGGCCCCAGCAGATTATCCGCCAGCAGGCTCACATCCAGCCGCTTAACCGGATCATCCGGCACAAGCTCCGGCTTGATATTCAAACGATACCACTCACCATCCAGATACATACCAAATTCATTAGGTTTAGATGGCTTAACCGGTGCGGCTGCTTTTTCTATGGTGAAATTATCTTTTATACGTTCAATAAATTCGTCTTTGGACAAACCATTCAAATCGCTTACCACACGATTGTAATCAAATATTTTCATTTGTTGATGGGGAAATATAACCGACAGAAAATAATGACTCATATGATCTTCCGGCTCGCCCTTGCTTTTGGCAACACGGGATGCGGAAGCCGAACGGTGGTGACCATCGGCAATATAAATCGCTTCCATGGCATCAAAAGCCGCTGACAGTTTATCTTCTATGGCTTTATCTTCCACAATCCAGAAACTATGTTCAATACCATCATCAGCCGTTACATCATATAAAGGCTTGCCCTCGGCAACTTTTTCCAGCATGGCATCCACTTCAGCATCGGATTTATAAGCCAGCAATACCGGGCCGGTCTGGGCATTGAGTGCTTCGATCTGTGCCACCCGGTCATTTTCCTTGGCCGGGCGGGTAAACTCATGCTTGCGAATACGGTTTGTATCATAGTGTTTCACCGATGCTGCCGCCACCAGACCGGTTTGCACATGATCGCCCATTTTCAGCCGGTACACATAATAGCGGGGCTGATCTTCACGCATCAATATGCCTTCATCCATCAGCTTTTGAAGATTGTCTGCGGCTCTGGCGTAAACGGCAGGATCGTAAGGGTCTGTAT
>JALTRC010000264.1 GCA_026998145.1 Gammaproteobacteria bacterium | reverse complement strand
CCTGCATCCGGTGAGCCGATTATTGTGCCATCTCAGGATATTGTTCTGGGTCTGTATTACATGACCCGTGAAAAGATCAATGCCAAAGGTGAGGGCATGGTATTTGCGGATGTGAAAGAAGCCGAGCGTGCCCACGCCAATAAAATGGTGGATATTCAGGCGAAAGTTAAGGTGCGTATTAACGAGACTGTGCCCAATGAAGATGGCGAGCTGGTTGAGCAGCGCCGCATTGTGGATACCACAGTCGGTCGTGCCATGCTGTCAGAATTGCTGCCGGCGGGTATGTCCTTCGATATTGTTAATAAGGACATGAGTAAAAAGAATATCTCAAACCTGATTAACAGCTGTTACCGCACGGTGGGTCTGAAAGATACAGTTATCTTCGCTGACCAGATTATGTATATGGGTTTCCGTCAGTCAACGGTTGCCGGTGCATCTATCTGTATCAACGATATGGTGATTCCAGAAGAAAAGGCCACGATTCTGGCGGAAGCCGAAGCCGAGGTTAAGGAGATTCAGGATCAGTATGTGTCCGGTCTGGTTACCAATGGTGAACGTTATAACAAGGTGGTGGACATCTGGTCCCATGCCAACGATCAGGTGGCCAAGGCAATGATGGACAAGATCAGCCTGGAAACGGTAACCGATGCGGAAGGCAATGAGATTAAAACCAGCTCATTTAATAATATCTTTATGATGGCTGACTCCGGCGCCCGGGGTAGTGCGGCGCAGATTCGTCAGCTGGCCGGTATGCGTGGTCTGATGGCCAAGCCGGATGGTTCGATTATCGAAACACCAATTACCGCCAACTTCCGTGAAGGTCTGAATGTATTACAGTACTTTATCTCCACTCACGGTGCTCGTAAGGGTCTGGCGGATACGGCGCTGAAAACAGCGAACTCCGGTTATCTGACTCGTCGTCTGGTGGATGTGGCTCAGGATATGGTGGTATCTCAGGTTGACTGTGGAACTTCCAATGGTCTGGTGATGCTGCCCATTATCGAAGGTGGTGATGTGGTTGAGGCGCTGCACGAGCGGGTGTTGGGCCGTGTGGTGGCTGAAGATGTGCTGAAGGCCGATACGGATGAAGTTTTAATTCCCCGTGGTACCTTCCTGGATGAAGCCTGGGTTGAGCGTATCGATGAGATGGGTATAGACGAAATGAAGGTGCGCTCCAGTATTACCTGTGAAGCGGACCATGGGGTTTGTTCGACCTGTTATGGGCGTGATCTGGCCCGTGGTCATCTGGTGAATATCGGTGAATCTGTGGGTGTTATTGCGGCCCAGTCTATCGGTGAGCCGGGTACACAGCTGACCATGCGTACCTTCCATATCGGTGGTGCGGCCAGTCGTTCTGCCTCGGTGAATAATATTGCCGTGAAGATGTCCGGTACCATTCGCCTGCACAATATCAAGCTGGTTAAGAAATCTAACGGCATTTCCGTGGCGGTATCCCGTTCCGGTGAGCTGGGTGTGGTGGATGAGTCCGGCCGTGAGAAAGAACGTTACAAGATTCCATACGGCGCGGAAATTTCCGTATCCGAAGGTGATACGGTTGAAGGTGGCCAGATTGTGGCTAACTGGGATCCCCATACCCACCCAATTGTGACCGAGGTGGCAGGTAAGATTCAGTTTGGCGACTTTGTGGAAGGCGTTACGGTTCAGAAAGAATCGGATGAAATTACCGGCCTGTCATCGATTGTGGTCATAGATCCAATGCAGCGACCTGCTGCGGGTAAGGATTTGCGCCCCATGGTGAAACTGATCGATGATAAGGGTGAGGATTTATGTATAGCAGGCACGGATCTGCCTGCCCAGTACTTCCTGCCTTCCGGCGCGATCGTGAATCTGGAAGATGGCGCCACTGTGGAAATTGGTGATGTTGTTGCCCGTATTCCACAGGAGTCATCCAAAACCCGTGATATTACCGGTGGTCTGCCACGGGTGGCTGACCTGTTCGAAGCCCGTAAGCCGAAAGAGCCTGCGATTATGGCAGAAAAGACCGGTACTATCGGTTTTGGTAAGGAAACTAAAGGTAAGCAGCGTCTGGTTATCACCGAAGAAAACGGTGAGCAGTACGAAGAGCTGATTCCCAAATGGCGTCATATCAATGTGTTCGAAGGTGAGCATGTTGAAAAAGGTGAGATCATTGCCGATGGCGAGCCTAATCCACACGATATTCTGCGTCTGCGCGGAGTTGAGTCACTGGCTAACTATCTGGTTAAGGAAATTCAGGATGTATACCGTCTGCAGGGTGTAAAGATCAACGACAAGCACATTGAAGTGATTGTGAACCAGATGCTGCGTAAGGCTGAAGTGATTCGCGGTGGTGACAGTAAGTATCATAAGGGTGAAATTGTCGAGCTGAGCACGCTGATTGAAGTGAATCAGAAGCTGGAAGCGGAAGGCAAGGTGCCATGTGACTTTGAGCCGATGCTATTAGGTATCACCAAAGGCTCGCTGGTAACAGAATCCTTTATTTCCGCCGCTTCATTCCAGGAAACCACACGGGTTCTGACCGAAGCTGCCGTTCGCGGTAGTCGTGATGATCTGCGTGGCCTGAAAGAGAACGTCATTGTGGGTCGTCTGATACCGGCAGGTACCGGCCTGGCCTATCATAATGAGCGCCGTCGCAAGCGTATGTCTGCGATGGAGAAGTTCGAAGAAATGAATGCGGAAAAGACAACTGAGGATGTTTAAGGGGCTCTATACGGGTTCCTTGCTCCTTAGTGATTAAAAAAGCCCTTCTGTTCTTGACAGAAGGCGTACATGCGCATAATATTGCGCTCCCTCGACAGGCGTGGTTTCCGCGCCTGTCGTTTGTTTTCACAGATGTAAATGCTGGGAAAGAGACTGACCTGGCAGTACCAGGATGTTTGGAGAGAATTGTCTAATGACAACAATTAACCAATTAGTGCGGAAGCCGCGTAAGCGTAAAGTTGTTAAGAGCAACGTGCCTGCGTTGGAAGCCTGCCCACAGAAACGCGGTGTATGTACACGTGTATACACAACTACACCTAAAAAACCAAACTCAGCGATGCGTAAAGTGGCTCGTGTGCGTTTGACTAACGGCTTTGAGGTGACTAGCTACATCGGCGGTGAAGGTCATAATCTGCAGGAGCACAGCGTTGTATTGATACGCGGTGGTCGTGTTAAGGATTTGCCGGGTGTTCGTTACCACGTGGTTCGCGGTAGCCTGGATACGCAGGGTGTTGAAAATCGTAAGCAAGGCCGTTCGAAGTACGGCGTTAAGCGCCCTAAGAGCTAGGAATTAGATATGCCAAGAAGAAGAGAAGTCCCTAAACGTATTGTTCTTCCCGATCCTAAATTCGGAAGTGAAAAGCTGGCCAAATTCATCAATATGGTGATGGTTAGCGGCAAGAAGGCGGTTGCCGAACGTATCATGTATGACGCGTTGGATAAAATCAGTGAAAAGCATGATGGTGATCCGTTAGAGATTCTTGATAAGGCAATGGAAAATGTTGCGCCTATGGTTGAGGTTAAGTCTCGCCGTGTGGGTGGTGCAACATACCAGGTGCCTGTTGAAGTGCGTGCCAGTCGTCGTCAGGCACTGGCGATGCGCTGGTTGATTGAAGCGGCTCGTAAACGCGGTGAAAAATCAATGAATCTGAAGCTGGCGGGTGAGCTGATGGATGCGGCTGAGCAGCGCGGTAGTGCTGTGAAGAAGCGTGAAGATACGCACCGTATGGCTGAGGCGAATAAAGCTTTCGCTCACTACCGCTTCTAAAGTCGGTAAGCGGCTGTGGCACGTACGACTCCGATCGAACGTTATCGCAATGTGGGCATTATGGCTCATATTGATGCGGGGAAGACGACCACAACCGAGCGTGTTCTGTATTACACCGGTATCTCCCATAAAATAGGCGAGGTGCATGACGGTGCTGCCACCATGGACTGGATGGAGCAGGAGCAGGAACGTGGAATAACCATTACATCGGCTGCAACCACCTGCTTCTGGCGGGGGATGGATAAGCAGTTCGAGCAGTACCGTATCAATATTATTGATACGCCGGGGCACGTGGATTTCACCATTGAGGTGGAGCGTTCGCTACGGGTTCTGGATGGTGCGGTGGCTGTGTTCTGTGCGGTGGGTGGTGTTGAGCCTCAGTCAGAAACAGTCTGGCGGCAGGCCAATAAATATGCGGTGCCCCGCATGGCCTTCGTTAACAAGATGGATCGGTCAGGCGCAAACTTTATGCGCGTGGTTGAACAGATTAAGGATCGTCTGGGTTCGACGCCCGTGCCAATGCAGGTAGCGATTGGCGCTGAGGAAGAGTTTGAAGGTGTGGTAGATCTCATTAAGATGAAGGCTATCCACTGGA
>JALTRC010000263.1 GCA_026998145.1 Gammaproteobacteria bacterium | reverse complement strand
GGTATTTTTGGTGAAGAATGGGAAAACTGGAGTCAGGATATTCATGCACTGATTCCCACTTTCAAAAATAAAGTCGGCTCCAAAAAAAGCGAGTGGTCATTTAAAAAGAGTCTGATGCAAAACGGTGAGCCGATTATTGTGCTTTACCTGATTGGCTGTATGTACCTGCTGTACACCAAATAATCCATGCTAGATGGCTTAGACGGGCTTTCAGAAAACAGGCTGCAACAATGGATTGAAAACAGCCTGGCCACTGGCAGCCACCAGCTGGCCGCCGGTTATCAGGGGCAAACCCTGTTATACAGGGATGAACAATACCAGCTGGTTATCAAGGTTCCCCATGGTCGTGGGCTGAGCCGTTATTTTCATATTCGAATGCTCAAACATGAGCATCATATTTACCAGAAGCTCAAAAACTTTTCTGCGGCGCCAAAATGTTATGGGCTGGTTGCAAACCAGTATCTGCTGCTTGAGTATATTGAAGCGCCATCCCTACGAAAATCCCCGCCTGTTGAGGAAAGATATTTTTTTCAGCAGCTCTTTAAGCGTATTCAGGCCTTGCATCAACTGGGTATTGCCCATATGGATTTAAAGAAAAAAGACAATCTGCTGGTGAAAGATGGGCGAGAACCGATACTGATTGATTTCGGCGCCGCCGTTGAAAAAAAATCTGCCTGGCATTTATTTAACCGTTACTGGTATCAACTGGCAGTACGCTTTGATTATAACGCCTGGATTAAACTGAAATATAAACGTCGCATGGATAAGATAACGGTGGAAGACAGTGCCTATTATCATCGAACTTTTACAGAGCGCCTGGCTAAAAAGTTAAAACGTTTTGTACATAAAAAATAAAAACCCGACGATTGCCGGGTTTTTTGTTATTGATAATCAGGGAGGGGCTTAAGTATCAGGTGGCGGCATAGGCAGGCCTGCCAGCTTGCATACTTCATGTGTCGGGTCCTGGGGGAAGAGGCTGTAAATATGTTTTTCATATTCTTTCTGATTATGAAAATGTTTGCCTTTCATGGAGCCTAATGAACGTATAACCTTATGCATGGTGGGACAGGTTTCATTTTCCCGGTAGTAATCCCGAAAATATAAAATTAATTCCCAGTGATCATTGTAAAGGTCTATGCCGTCCTGTTTTGCAATGGTTTCAACATAGTCTTCTGACCAGTCATTCAG
>JALTRC010000262.1 GCA_026998145.1 Gammaproteobacteria bacterium | reverse complement strand
GCGCCGGAATGGCCGGTGAGATAGGCCATCTGCCCGCGAGGCAAATGAAAACTCACATTAGTTAAGGCTTCATGGCCACCGGGGTAGCGTTTACTGACATTATCAAAACGAATCATAGGCGGTTATTTTGCCCCATTGGAAGAATTAGGGAAGTGAAATTTACTCCGCATGTTTTAAACCGTCGTAAGTGCTTATTCCCTGAATAGCAGCAATTACTCACCGCTTTATATTGTATTTATCCGTCTTAGCAAGTTTATTTATCCTGACTTTCCTCAGCCTCAATATTATCCAGCTCCGCATCCATATCTTCATCATCGAGAGGCTGATACTCATCCTCATCAGGCTTTTTATTTTTTTGTACGATGCGCGCCGCCAATAAACCAATTTCAAATAGCAGCCACATGGGAATGGCCAGCAGAGACTGGGAAATAATATCCGGCGGCGTTAGTAACATGCCGATAACAAAAACACCGACAATCACATAAGGTCTTTTTTCCGATAAAGATTCAACGGTCGTAGCGCCAATCTGTACCAGTAAAAAAGTTGCCACGGGCATTTCAAATGCGATACCAAAGGCAAAAAAGATAGCCAGTATAAAATCCAGATACTGGCCGATGTCGGTCATTACCGACACACCTTCCGGTGCAATGGCAATAAAGAAACCAAATAATAAAGGAAACACAACAAAGTAGGCAAAGGCAATGCCACAATAAAACAGAAACACACTGGATGTTACCAGTGGGCCGATTAAGCGCTTCTCATGCTTGTATAAACCCGGCGCCACAAATGACCACATCTGATACAGAGTATAAGGTAGTGATAGTAATACCGATAACATCAACACCAGTTTAAAAGGCACCAAAAACGGTGTGGTAACGCCGGTGGCAATCATCGATGTGCCTTCCGGCATCAGTGCCAGTAATGGCTGGGCGAAATAGGAAAAAATTTCTTCCGAAAATGGAAACAGGGCTAAAAAGATAAGCAGTATGGCAATAACCATACGCAACAGGCGATCCCTTAATTCAATTAGATGAGAAACAAATCCCTGTTCCTGATCACTCACAGGTTCGCTCATACGGCTTTATCCGATTTATCCGGCTCTGGTTTTTTTTCTAAATGCTCGACAGTCGCATCATGGGTTTCTGGCTGATCTTCAGCAGGTTTACGACTCACTTCCAGTTCATCATA
>JALTRC010000261.1 GCA_026998145.1 Gammaproteobacteria bacterium | reverse complement strand
CCTGCATCATCTGTTCACGCAGATCAGCATAACCCTGTCGTTATTTATTTTAATGCTCTCGAAAATATTCACATCACCCCACTAGCAGGCAATCAGTTCCTGTTTTCATTCCAGACACAGGATGCTGGACACTCGCCCATTTATCAAACAACTGCACGCCTCCGCATCTAGACATCTCTGATTATCCCCTCTGCAAAAGTTTTAACTGTAGAGAATCAATGTATTTTTCAGGCCCATAAAGCCAGAGGATCAAGACGATGTCAGAGATTAATATTAAACGCCGTTTACTCGTTGCCGGCACCGGTGTTGTGGGTGCAGCTGGCGTAGCAGCCACTGCACTGCCCTTTATATTCAGCATGAACCCCAGCGCCCGTGCAATGGCGATGGGCGGCCCGGTACAGATCGATATTAGTAAAATTCAACCTGGCCAGCAGATTACTGTCTCCTGGCGGCAGAAGCCGGTCTGGATTTTGCGCCGCCCGGACAATATGCTAAAAGTTCTGGACTCGAATGAAATGCGCCAGAAATTACGCGACCCAGACTCTCTGGCCGAAAGCCAGCAGCCAGCTTATATAAAAGCGGAATATCGCTCGATTCATAATGACATATTTGTCGCGGTAGGCCTGTGCACCCATCTGGGATGCATCCCAACATTCAGGCCGGATATTGCGCCAGCCGATCTGGGAAAAAACTGGCAGGGCGGCTATTTCTGCCCCTGTCATGGCTCCAAATATGATCTGGCCGGACGGGTATTTAAAGGCGTGCCCGCCCCCCTCAACCTGCTGATACCGCCTTACCATTTTAAAACGCCCAATGTTGTTGTCATTGGCATCCCCCCTTCCCAAAAAAATGTATAAGAGGATTTCATCATGGCACATTCACATCAAAACAAAACATTAAAAGACCCGGTTTGCGGAATGGAAGTCACCGCCGAAAGCGAGCATCACACTCAATACCAGGATGTTGATTATTATTTTTGCAGCGATAGCTGCCAGCACAAGTTTGAACAGGAACCTGCAAAATATATTAGCGATACTCCGTTAAAAGATCCTGTGTGTGGCATGGATGTAACAGCTGATAGTGAACATCATATTGAGTATGCGGGAAAGGATTATTACTTTTGCAGTGACAGCTGTGAAAACAAATTTCAACAACAGCCGGAAAAATATATCCATAGCCCGCAGCAATC
>JALTRC010000260.1 GCA_026998145.1 Gammaproteobacteria bacterium | reverse complement strand
AGTGACGAGTTTGCATTGATAAAATACTTCATTCCCAGCTGGGGCTGGGTAATACGGTATTGTTTATCTGCCTGCTGTTTAAGTGCACCAAACATATCAATGGCATAATCCAGGGAATCTTTTATATATCGATGACGCAGTGAAACATTGATATCTAATGAGCCCTCCAGCCAGTAACTGTTCTGCTGTAGATTAAATTCCATTTCACGACGTTTGTTACGACTCCTTTGAGCGCTTCTTAACTTATCTTTAAATTCATAGGCGGCTTCGGAATAGGCCATTAATAAACGCCAGTCATTTTCTCCCTGTGAATATTTTGAAAATAACTGGGCACGATTTGTCAGGGTTTTATAGGCAATTTTCTGGGGGAAGAAGCCAAGCTGTTCCAGCTCATCATCATATAATTGATTACTGACTTTTGATGACAGCTTAATATTCATATCCAAATGGCCAGACAATAAACCCGCCCGGCTATACTGGGATAAAAAATCCATATTTTCAGTTGTAAACAGGGTTTGTATATCCTGATTATTATTTTTGTTGGGGATCTGTTTATCTTTGGCATAATATTTAAGCCGCACATCAAACAGCGACTGTTCGGCTAATTCATAATCCCATTTAAGCAGCAGTGATTTTTTTTCAACTCCGTCGTTATTGACTCGAATTTCCCTGTCATCCTGAAGATTAAACTCCGTATTATTATCAAACAGGGTTTTATAATTATTTTGACTCGTTAAATAATCTGCACTGATTAATAAACGAGCATCACCCTGCTGGCTATTCTGGTTTAAGGTATATTGCCGGGTAGAGAAGCTACCCAGGCTGGCTTTTATTTGCGTTGCAGATTTATTTCGGGTTTTCTTACTGACGATATTAATCGCACCACCGATGGATGCCTGGCCAAATTCAACAGGCGTAGTACCTCGATAAATTTCAATTCGCTCAATATCATTAACATCAATACTGCTTAAATCGACCGCACCAATGGCTGCCGTATTAATGGCAACACCGTCCAGATAAATCATTAACTGCTGACTGGAAGCACCTCTCAACACTGCTGTTGAGAAGCTACCAACCGCACCAAATTTTCGTATCTGCACGCCCACTTCGTTTTCAATCAGCTCGGCCGTATCCACAAACTGATCAGCTCTTGCGGCCACATTCACCACACTATAAGCAGCTGATGTCTGGGTTTTATCCACTTCACCAATCTGGCTTAATGATCCTGTTGGAGATTTCTGAATTTCTATATTCAAATCCGCCACCGCAGGCAAAGCCATGCAGGCTGAAAGCAACATAAAAAAATATCTGAAAAAAAACTGCATAGAACGCCGATTACAATATTAAACGGCGGAAAGAAAGAAGACTGAGAAGGCACAGCGCCTGAAAAGCCCTCAAGCCGCCCACCGCAACTTTATGGTGTTACTACAGGCTGGTATCCGGGCTTATCTGACCTTAGCAGAATTACCGTTGCGGGGGCAGCGTCAGATTAGCTTTATAGCGCACTGACTTCCCATTTAATCTGATAATGCTGTAAGCAAACTATCAGGAACCTGCAATAATGCTGCGGACTATACCGCAATTAGACCCCTATCACAAACCGCCCGTCATTACCCGGCGGCCTTTATCAATATATTCACACATCTTCTCAGCCCCCAGTAAAATTCTCGGGGTATGGCGAACAATTAAATCGGCATTAATGCCATAAACCTGATGATGCTTTACTGCCGGTATGACTTTCCATTTATTCCAGGCCGGCAACCATGTGGTGCGCCCCTTATTTGTTCCGGCAATAATGACATCCGGCGCGGCCTGGATTACTGCTTCAATATTAATTTTTGGCGCTAGCACCGGCAAGCTGCCAAACACATTAGTACCCCCACAAAGACGAATGACATCACTGATTAAATGTTGATTGTTAATAGTCATTAAAGGCTGATTCCAGACCTGATAAAAAACCCGGATTTTCTTTTTACCAGAGTATTCTTTGCGTAATTTTTTTAGCCTCCTGTTAAAGTCATCTGCAATTTTCTGCGCCTGCTTTTCCGTAGACAGGAGTTTTCCCAGTTTGATAATTTCCACTGGAATGGATTCCAGACTACGGGGTTCACTATAAAATACCGGCAGGCCATGTTCTCTTAAATATTCCACCTGCTCATTCGGGTTACCACTTTTCCAGGCCACCACTAAATCGGGTTTTAAAGATAATATTCTTTCAATATCCAGACGGTTATAGCTGCCTACCTGTGGCAGCTCTTTGGCCTGCGGGGGATAGTCAGAATAATTCACCACAGCAATGACCTGTTTATCAGCACCTGCGGCAAATAATAGCTCAGTTGTATGGGGCGCCAGGCTGATAATACGTTTGGCAGGATGTGCCAGTGTTATTCGATTTCCCAGGGCATCTTCTGTACTGACCTGAGCCACAAGTATTGATGACCATAAATAAAGCAAAACAACGAATGGCATTTTCATATTCTACCTTTAATCTGCTTGAACGCCTTTTCCAGCCTGGGCCATTGTGATGGCAATGGCAGGCCGAAACGCAGGCCCTGATAATTATCCAGCAAACGTACCAATACTCGCTGCTGCGCAAGATATTCTCTTATTTTTTCCGCCCGGCAATCCATTAGTGTTTGAAATAAATAACAGCCTTGTGTAGACGTGTTGAAAGTTTTTAGCAAACAGCTTTGCAGTTTTTCCGATTCCTTTTTTAACTGATCTTTCATCTGCCCCTGCCAGTCTTTATCCGATAACGCCAGCTTTGTAATATAGCGCGCCACATTGGATACCGCCCAGGGGCCTAGCTGCGATTCTATTTGCTTTAGCAAACTATCCTCTGCAAAAACAAATCCACTGCGAATACCGGCCAGACCAAAAAACTTTCCCACTGAACGCAAAACAATCAGCCCTTTGCATCCACTATAAGACACCAGGCTATTATCTTCATAAGCATCCATAAAGGCCTCATCCACAATCAACCAGCCACCTTTTTTGGCAAGCTGCTGATGCCAGTGTAACAACTGCTCTGTTGAAATAAATTCACCCGTGGGATTGTTCGGGTTAATCACAACCAGCACGTCTGTGTTTTGTAATGCTTTTTCAATTTGATCTGTTTGATACAGGCTTATCTTATGCCTCTGCTGTCGCCAGTGATATTCATGTTCCCCGTAGCCCAGCTCAGGCAAAAGCACCCGGCTTTGAGTTCGAAGTTTTGGCAATAGTTGTATCACTGACTGGGAGCCGGGTATCGCCAGAAGTGATGTGTTCCGGTAGTACGCCATCGCCGCTTCTTCCAGACCATCATATGCTTCCGGCAGCCGTTGAAAAACATTGACAGGTATTCCCGGCACCGGCCAGCCGCAGGGATTTATGCCCGTGGATAGATCCAGCCAGGATGATTTTTCTCCACCGTATTTTTTAACCGCCGATAATAGCTGGCCACCATGATTCAACAATCGCTCCACTCCCCAATACAATAAGCCATAAAATACACACTTGATTCACCAGTGCCATTACCCGCTGCAAATCCATTAATGTCGCCGGCTTGTCACTTCCCAGTAATGGCTTGCTGATATTGACACCATTATATAAAGCCTCTCCCCCCAGCCTTATATTCAGCACATTGGCCACCGCTGCCATGACCGGCCCGCCATTAAAACTGCTGCACGCTTTTCCCTGCCCAAAAGACTGCTGAATGATTTTAAAAAATGACCTGCCCTGCAAGCGTCCAATCAAAGCAAAGCTGATTACTGCCAGACGCGCCGGCATATAATTTAAAACATCATCCAGCCGCGCCGCCGCCCAACCAAAATTTTTATAGCGTTTATTTTTATATCCCCACATGGCATCCAGCGTATTGCTCAGACGATATAAAACAACTCCCGGCGCACCTGCCACCATATACCAGAAAATTGCCCCATAAATGGCATCATTGCTGTTTTCTGCAACTGACTCAATGGTGGCCTTGATAATCTCTTTTTCAGATAAATGTACCGTATCCCGGCTGACCATTCGTGCAAGCTTTTTTCGGGCATTATCCAGCGAGCCTTGTTGCAGGGCAATGGCCACCTGCTCACCATGTTCCATTAAACTTTTTCGGCCAATGGCAACATACAAAATAACAGCATCCAGCCAGATGCTGTTTACTTTCATTGTTACCAGCAGCCACCACAAGCCATAAACCGGCCACAGGCTAATGAGCAAAGCCAGAACACCGGCCAGTCTGGAGAAATGTTTCCAGGGTCGATTGAAAAATCGCTCCAGCCCATTGGCCATTGCACCAAAACCCACCAGAGGATGATATGATTTCACCTCGCCCAGCCAGGCATCCAGCAACAAGGCCAGTAGAACCACCCATG
>JALTRC010000259.1 GCA_026998145.1 Gammaproteobacteria bacterium | reverse complement strand
GGTTCCTTATAATACGCACCTCTTTTGCGGGAATAGCTCAGCTGGTAGAGCACAACCTTGCCAAGGTTGGGGTCGCGAGTTCGAATCTCGTTTCCCGCTCCAGATTTAAAATGTTCAGAGCTGGCAGGCTGAACAAAGCTTTAAGAAAACCTCGCCAAGTCGAGGTTTTTTTATTGGCGGGTTAGCAAAGTGGCTATGCAGTGGATTGCAAATCCATCTACCTCGGTTCGACTCCGGGACCCGCCTCCATATTATGCTTTTTCGTAGCATGACTAAATAAAGCCCAGGTTGTATTGTGGTGGATAATCGTTCGCAGAACGATCGGTATCAGCAATGCAGAGGGCTTAAAATTAGTTAAAGAAGTCATCTGCCCAGGTGGCGTTGTGGTAGACAATCGTTCGCAGAACGATCCCTATCAGTCAATGCAAACAGGGTTTAAAATTAGTTAAGAAGTCATCTGCCCAGGTGGCGTTGTGGTAGACAATCGTTCGCAGAACGATCTCTATCAGCAATGCAAACAGGGTTTAAAATTAGTTAAGAAGTCATCTGCCCAGGTGGCGTTGTGGTAGACAATCGTTCGAAGAACGATCTCTATCAGCAATGCAAACAGGGTTTAAAATTAGTTAAAAAGTCATCTGCCCAGGTGGCGAAATTGGTAGACGCAAGGGACTTAAAATCCCTCGCCTTCACGGGCGTGCCGGTTCGATTCCGGCCCTGGGCACCAATATAAACCTGTTGAAATCAATAGGTTGTCACAATCAAGCCGCTTTCATAGCGGTTTTTTTGTGCCTGTCATTTAAGCCTCCTGTGCAGAGGGGCCGTAAACATTCATCACTAATCGTAATCGATAGTAATCACATCTTGTTGTTGGGATTTATTGCTTGTTGGTGGGTAATGGATTTGTGTTTGATTTTCGAGGGAGTGAGTTAGGGTGTTTTCTGGTATGAGTACGGTCTTTTTTGTGTGGGAAGCGGGGAATAGTAAATGGTCAAACTCGGCTTAGTAGATATACATTTGTCGTGCCTGTATGGCAAAGATTGACAATATATGCCATAGTTTACGAAGAGGTGACGTGGTCAAGCATTTTGTGACACCTCAGTTAAGCCGCTTTTTCCACTTCCAATAATTTCTGTTCGAATGCATTCGGGCTCATGTAACCCAGATACGAATGCAGCCTTTCATGGTTATAAAACA
>JALTRC010000258.1 GCA_026998145.1 Gammaproteobacteria bacterium | reverse complement strand
CTAGATTGTGTTAATTAAATTCTGCTGTCAAGGTATAATCTGCAAAATTTTAAAATGGATAAAATCATTTCATGTGGATTCAAAATATTTGTGTTCTGGGTGGCACGGGTTTTGTGGGCAGCCATCTCATCAGCCAGCTGAGTCAGGCGGGAAAACATATCCGTGTACTGACACGGCATAAGGACAAGGGCAAGCATCTGGCGATGCTGAAAAATGTGGAGATTATTGAAACGGATACTCACCGCCAGGAAAAGCTCAATCAGTATTTCGCCGATATGGATGCGGTGATCAATCTGGTGGGCATATTAAATGAAAGCGGCCACAGGGGAGACGGCTTTCGCCAGGCCCATGTGGAACTGCCCCGCAAAATCATTACTGCCTGCCATGAGAATAAAGTCCCCCGTCTGTTGCATATGAGCGCCCTGAATGCGGGCATCAAAAACAATCCCAGCATCTACTTAAAAACCAAGGGCGAAGGTGAACAATATGTGCACGCCTTTGCAGGCAAAATCGCCGTTAGCAGTTTTCGCCCTTCGGTGATTTTTGGTGAAGGGGATAATTTTTTTAATCGTTTTGCCGCGCTACTAAAATCCCTGCCTTTTGCCTTCCCCCTGGCCTGCGCCCACAGCCGCTTTGCTCCCGTATATGTAAATGATCTGGCAGCCTTTATGATGCAAAGCCTGAATGAGCCGCAGAGTTTTGGCCAGCGTTATGATATTTGCGGCCCCCGGCAATACAGCCTGCAACAACTGGTAGCCTATACCGCTGCCCAGCTTGGCCTGAGGCGCCGTATTATTCCCCTGCCCGATAAGCTGTCTCATTTGCAGGCCATGATAATGGAATATGTTCCCGGCAAGCCTTTTTCACTGGATAATTATTACGCCTGCCAGCAGGATAGTGTCTGCACTGAAAAAAGCCTGTTTTTTTCTACGCCTATTGAAGCGGTGTTGCCTGTTACACTGGGGCAACTGAATCGCGAAAAACAACTGGATCACTATCGCCACCATGCCTTGAGATAAATATGCCTGACTTCCCCCCCGCCTTTTTGCAACAACTCGGCAATCTGCTGAACAGCGCCTCCCTGCTACAGGATGAAGAAGACACCCGCCCCTACGAGTGTGATGGCCTGTCCGCCTACAAAAAACTGCCGGCTCTGGTAGCGCTGCCGGAAACCATTGAGCAGGTGCAGGCCATTG
>JALTRC010000257.1 GCA_026998145.1 Gammaproteobacteria bacterium | reverse complement strand
ATAAGCTGGACGGCCTGTTTAATGAAGGGGCTTATATTCAGCGGGGCGAAAAAACCTTTGAAGTCAGCCGCTTTGATCAGGTGATCGACTGGTTATTTGCCGAAGCCCGGAAAGGCATGAATATTCAACGCTATAAAGGTCTGGGTGAAATGAACCCTGAGCAATTATGGGAAACCACCATGAACCCGGAAACCCGTCGCATGTTGCAGGTCCGCATCGAAGATGCCATTGCAGCTGATGAAGTGTTTACAACCCTGATGGGGGATCAGGTGGAACCCCGTCGGGAATTTATTGAAACCAATGCGCTGTCGGCAATGAATATAGATACCTGATAAATACGGCAGCAGTTGTTCTGATTTCTGCTGCCCCCTCGCCGGCATGGAAGATATTATTTCCTGCCTGGAATTTTTTTATTTAATCCCCACATAATGCTGTTATGAACCCCCTACTCGATACCAGCGGCCTGCCCCGCTTTTCAAAAATTAAACTTTCTCAGATTGAATCAACCATTGATGCGTTACTGGATGAAAATCGCCAGCAACTCAAAACCTTGTTGCAGCAGTTAAAGGAAAACCAGCAGTACAGCTGGCAGTCACTTATCGAGCCCCTGGCTGAAATGGATAATCGATTATCCAGAGCCTGGTCGCCGGTAAGTCATTTAAACTCGGTAAAAAATTCCGATGAATTACGCAAAGCCCATGACGCCTGTTTGCCAAAGCTAAGTGAATATTCCACCGAGCAGATGCAAAACGAGGATCTGTATCAGGCTTATTTAAAATTGCAGCAATCCCCGGAATTTGAAAGCTATACCCGGGGCCAGAAAAAAACCATTGAAAACGCCCTGCTGAAATTTAAATTAAACGGCGTGGCGCTGGATGAAAAACAAAAGGCTGAGTTTAAGTCCATTAAACAAAAGCTGTCAGGCCTGAAATCAAAATATGAACAGAACCTGCTGGATGCCACAGAAGCCTGGATGATTCAGATTGAAGATAAATCCATTTTAGGCGGCCTGCCGGATTATGCATTGGCCATGGCAAAACAGGCAGCAAAAAATAAAAAAATGAAGGGCTGGTTATTTACCCTGGAAATGCCTTCCTATATTTCAGTCATGACCTATGCGGATGATCGGGAATTACGCCGGGATATGTACACAGCCTATTCAACCCGGGCATCGGATCAGGGGCCGAATAAGGGTGAGTATGATAATAGCCAGATCATGGAAGATATATTATCCAGCCGGCAACAGATGGCTGAAATTATCGGCTTTAACAATTATGCTGAATTGTCCATTGCAGACAAAATGGCAGAAACCACTGATGAGGTTCTGGGGTTTTTAAATGCCCTGGTTGAAAAATCCCTGCCGGTGGCGAAAAAAGAATTTAAAGAGCTGCAACAGTTTGCCAAAGATACAGACGGACTGGATGATTTTTCTGCCTGGGATGTGGCTTATTATTCCGAGAAGCTAAAACAGCAAAATTATGGCCTGTCGGAAGAAGAACTCAAACCCTACTTCCCGGCCGATAAAGTCATTAATGGTTTATTTGAAATTGTTAAGCGTTTATACGACATCAATATTCAGCAATGCAAAGGTATTGATGTGTGGCACCCGGATGTGCAGTTTTTTGAAATCAGGGATAAAGACAATAATCTGCTTGGGCAGTTTTATCTGGATCTCTATGCCCGGGAGAAAAAACGTGGTGGCGCCTGGATGGATGAATGTATTGTCCGTAAAAAAACAGCCGATGCATTACAAATTCCGGTTGCCTACCTAACC
The DNA here is from genome assembly GCA_026998145.1 of Gammaproteobacteria bacterium. Classification (GTDB taxonomy): domain Bacteria; phylum Pseudomonadota; class Gammaproteobacteria; order SZUA-229; family SZUA-229; genus JALTRC01. Next base: position 2,596 of record JALTRC010000257.1, on the reverse strand, counting down.
TGCAATTTAACGCCTCCTGTTGGCAAAGACCCGGCGCTTCTCACCCATAATGAAGTCACTACCCTGTTCCATGAGTTCGGTCATGGGCTGCACCATATGCTGACCCAGGTCGATGAATATTATGTTGCCGGTATTAACGGGGTGGAATGGGATGCGGTGGAGCTGCCCAGCCAGTTTATGGAAAACTGGTGCTGGCAAAAAGAAGGCCTGGATTTGATCTCTGGCCATTATCAAACCGGTGAAAGTCTGCCGGATGATTTATTTGAAAAACTTAATAAAGCAAAAAATTTCCAGTCGGCCATGATGATGGTCAGGCAGCTGGAATTTTCATTATTTGATTTTCGCTTGCACATGGAATTTTCCAGCAAAGATTTTCAGGGGATTCAGGCACTACTGGATGAAGTCAGGGATCAGGTTGCGGTCATCAAGCCGCCGGCATTTAATCGTTTTCAACATGGTTTCAGTCATATTTTTGCCGGTGGTTATGAGGCTGGCTATTACAGCTATAAATGGGCTGAAGTCCTTTCTGCTGATGCTTTTTCAAAATTTGAACAGGAAGGTATATTTAACAGGGAAACCGGTAAAAACTTTTTAGAGAATATATTACAGAAAGGCGGTTCGGAAAAAGCCATGGATTTATTTAAGAAATTTATGGGAAGAGCACCTAAAGTTGATGCATTACTTAAACACAGTGGTTTGGCTTATGATTAAACAGGTTATTTTTTTATCTCTTTTTATCCCTTCAATAGCTTTTTCTGCAACGGATAAGCCCATTGATAATATTATTTATAAGGCAATAAAAACCCCTGAGGATATAGAAGATATTAAAAGCAGGCAGGTAAAGCCGGTGGCTTATACCCATGTAATTAATCTGGCCAAACTGGATGTAAAAACCAAAAAGAAAAAATTCTTTAATATGATGCTGCCGGCGATACTCATCAGTAAAGCCCAGCAAGATCAAAAATATCAGAAAGTATCCAGGCTGAATAAAGCCGAGTCCATTAATCAGCAGGATGAAAAATGGCTGGCAGATTTAAGAAAACGTTACCGGGCTGACAATAACCATGAACTCATGGTACGCATGCATACCCATCCCAGCAGTATTGTGCTGGCACAGTCTGCAATTGAAACCGGCTGGGGAACTTCCCGCTTTTTTGTAAAAGCCATGAATGCATTCGGGGTCTGGTCTTATAATAAAAACGAGCCCAGGGTAAAGGCCAGTGAAACCCGTAAGGGTAAGGCGATTTATGTGAAAAAATATGCATCCTTAAATGAAACCATCGATGATTATTTTGTCACCCTGGGCCGCGGCCCCTATAAAAAATTCCGTCAACAGCGTTTAAAAAATACCAACCCGTTAAAGCTTATCCAGTTTCTGGATCAATATTCTGAAATCAGGGAAAAATATGTTAAGCGTCTGCGCTCAGTGATTAAATATAATAAGCTGCAGCGATTTGATGAATATGTATTAGAGAACACCTAAACCATTATGGATAATGTACTGGTTTACCCTTCTAAAAAACAGTTGTTATGGGAAAGCATAGAGTCATCCGTTATAACGGCGCTGGCGGATTTTGAAGAATCGAAACAGCAAAAGATAAAACAACAACTGCTGGATTCTATCAGCCGGTTTGAGGATTACTTTAGTAGCTATGAATTAAGCCTGCCGGATTTTAGTAGTGCAGATCAAATTAAAGCGGTTAAAAATCGCATGGAAACAGACTTTCAACAAAAGTCTGATTTACTGGCAACAATTGTAGGTTTAAGCCTGCCTAATATTATTCAAAATATGGAAGAGTAAAACAGGCACCTTAAGCCCAGTCATCCCCATAATTATGGGTAATTTCTTCGTCTTTTTTAATTGTCTTTAAAGCAATCACATCCAGGTCATCACAATAACAGGCATTGGGCTTCGGGCTGTGATTAATATATTTTAAATCTGAATCCACCCGTATACCCTGATCCCCCAGCCATAAAACATAGGGGCCATCCTCATCAACAGGCTGGTAGGGAATGACCCCGATCACTTCACCTTTTTTAATGGTACGGGCGGCAAATAGACCCGTACCATGAAGAGAACTTTTTTTGGTATAAAACATGGTCTTTTTCAGGTTTGATAAAAAACGCTATTTTAACCAAAGTTAAATTAAAATGCTGCATCCAGGCCGATTAAAAAGCCACTGTCACTGTTCAGATGGCCGGTATAAAAAGTACCACTCTGGTTTACCGTGTCTTGCATGTCTGCTGTGACTTCAAAAATAGCTTTTACATTACGCATAAAATAATAGGATGCAGTCAGGGTAAGGGCATTGATATCTATACCTTCATAAATGGTATCGGTATTTTTCAGATCCCCGGCACGGACATTGTTATACAGGCCGGAAAAAGTCCAGTGGTCATTGTGAATATAATCCACGCCAATAAAACCACCCTGCCATTGATAATTTTCAGCCACATTAATAAAGCCATCCCAGTTATTCATAATATACTGGGCAAACCAGTAGCTATTGTTTCCCAGCTTGCCTGAAAAATCCATGCCATAGGCTTTTTTATCTGTGTTGCGCGTGCCCGTATCCAGGCCCGCATCACCGATCCG
>JALTRC010000256.1 GCA_026998145.1 Gammaproteobacteria bacterium | reverse complement strand
AGCTTCATCCGTTGGGATAAAATTTCAGCCGATTTTTGAGGCTGCTTTTTTAACATATCTAATGCCCGGTACCAGCCGTCCAGTAAATATTGTAGTTGTTTGGGATAACGCTTCAGGTAATCCTCTCTAACAACCACTACATCAACAATTTCATTGGGAATTTGCCGGCTGTCAAAGAGCTGTTTTCCGCCCATTTTTAATAGCTGGCTGCGTACAGGATCAAAGGTAACGACGGCATCTACCTTATGTTGTTTAAAGGCGTTGAGCTGTTCATTAATTTCCAGCTGAACCAGATGTATGTCATCTTTATTTAAACCGGCGATTTCCAGTGCGCGGGTGATGACATAGGCACCCAGCGCATTATTTTCCACACCGATACGTTTAGCTTTAATATCGGCGAGTTGTTTTATATCTGGCTGGCCGATAATGGCATCGCCACCGGCTGAAATATCGGTAACCAGAATAATTTTCAGTTTTTCACCACTTCCCTGTAGCAGCAGGACTTCATCCAGTGTCAGGGCTGCGGCATCAATCAGTCCATTGCGGAATGATTGCATGGTTTGAGAGGATGATGAAAATTCGACCAGATGGACTTTATCGCGGCTTAAATAGCCCTCACTGCGGGCCAGATACAGGGGTTCATAGCCGGGCCATACATTTGTGCCCAGGCGCAGAGGAGGGGAAGGGGGCGTTGAACAGCTAAAAAGAAGTATCGATATTAGACCGATGAAATATAAGTAATTCCTGATTTTTAGCATGCAGCACAGATCCATTGATGGTGTATATAGTTGATGCTCTAATATACATGAAATTCTGTGCTGCTGCTTTCAGGAAATGCTCAGCCGGCACTGGCTTTCAGGGCATCTCCCCGAACCTGTTTGGTATTTTTGTAATCCGCCTGACTGGCCGGCCAGCCGTACTCCCCGCACCATTTTCCATCCTTGAAATCGATCTTTAGCCAGCTGGGTACATAAGGCGTCTGATTTTTGATTTTGAAATCCGAGACGGGCGGCGGGCCAAGATGGTCAGATACCGGGCAGGCCTTGGTCATTACCGTATTAAAGCGAATATACACATTGTCGGTGACGGCCTGTGAATCTTTCAGCATATGGTTAAATTCATCGGATTCCACCTGCCAGCAGCCTTCCATGGGCTGATCTGTATAAAAAGCCAGCCGCTTACCCATCAGGCAGCTGAA
>JALTRC010000255.1 GCA_026998145.1 Gammaproteobacteria bacterium | reverse complement strand
GATCGGCACGGGCACTCTCACTTTTCGTTTTGGTACTACCGATTATGATGCGGGTACCAGCACCTACAATAGCTTTACCGAGAATACGGATCGTGCCGCGCAAACGGTGACCATCGATAACAGTAATAACACCATCGAAGGCGTACGTGATGCCATCAATAATGCTGATATCGGGGTAAGTGCTTCCATTGTTAATGATGGTAGCGGCTATCGTTTATTGCTGACTTCGGATCAGCAGGGCTTTGATAACAGCCTGGAAATTACCGTAGATGAAGGTGCAACAGCGGCAGAAAACCTGGATACCACCGGATTATCGCAGCTGGCATTTAATATTAATGCGGCCAATATGAGCCAGACACAGGCCGCACAGGATGCGGAAATTTTTGTTAATGGTCTACAGGTTTTTCGGCAGAAAAATGTCATCGGTGATGCCATTCCCGGGTTAAATTTAACCCTGTTGTCTGCCGATCCCGGCAAGCCCACACAAATTAACGTATCCCAGGACAACTCTCAGGTTGAGTCTAATATCAGCGATTTTGTAGATGCTTATAATGAGCTGGTGACCACACTTAATGGCCTGTCCAGTTTAAATACTGACACGGGCGAGGCGGGTGTCTTATTAGGTGATACTACCAGCCAGAGCATTATTCGTCAGATACGCAATACACTGGTTAAGAGCATTAATACAGGTGGCGATTTTACCACCTTAAGTTCTATTGGTATTACGACTCAGCGTGATGGCAGTTTGAAGCTGGATGGGGCTGCGCTTTCCGATGCTTTGAGCAGTAACTTTGATTCTGTGGCAAAGCTATTCTATGCCAGTGGCGTGCCCAGCCTGTCCTCGGTGAAATACATTAATGCCAGCCCGTCCACACAGGAAGGCAACTATGGGGTCAGTGTTAGCAGTCTGGCAACTCAGGGCGTATTGAGCGGTAGCCCAGTAGCTGGGCCGATTACCATTGATAGTAGCAATGACAGTTTAAGCCTGATTGTAGATGGCGTCTCAAGTGGTACGGTTAACCTGACCCAGGCAAGCTATACGGATATGTCGGTACTGGCGCAGGAAATTGAAAATCGAATTAATGCATCTTCAGCATTACAGGATGCCGGCGCCAGTGTTAGCGTGGCCTATGAGACGGATCGTTTTGTTATAACATCCAGCCGTTATGGCAGTGATTCCAGCGTGAGTGTGAGTCTGGCTAATGCAGCCTTAGGTCTGGATGCCAATGCATCTGAAACCAGCGGTAGCGATATTGTGGGCAGTATTGGTGGGTTACCGGCTACAGGCACAGGTCAGCGATTAACTGGAACAGGTGCTGCAAGTGGGATGGTGCTGGAAATTACCGGCACACAAACAGGCCGCCTGGGAACCGTGTCTTTTTCCAATGGTATGGCGGGTAATCTGGATGCATTAATCAACCGGTTTCTATCCAGCGATGGTTTGTTAACCACTCGTATTGATCGCATTAATACCGATATTTCAGACCTGGCTGATGACAGGGCAGCGCTGGATAAACGGGTGGCAGCTGTCGAGGCCCGTTTTCGTAGTCAGTTTACCGCGCTGGATGTGTTAATGGGGCAGTTGAATGTAACCAGTAATTTTCTGCAACAGCAGCTTTCCAGCCTTGGAAATCTGAATGGTAAAAAATAATTAAATAATACTTCAGGTCGAAGATAACTGGCCGATAGTTACACTATGGTGGCAAAAGTTGCCTATAAATAATGTGTTGTACAAATTTTGCGAAGCAGGCTTCGCAGCATAAAGAGGAAGTCGGATTATGAATCACTCAGCGGCAATGAACCAATATAAACAGGTCGGTGTTAAAGGCTCCATTGAAAATGCCAGCCCTCATGCACTTATACAAATGCTGATTGATGGTGGGGCTGAGCGAATTAATAAAGCGCGTTTTTTTATGCAGCAGGGTGAAATTGCCCAGAAGGGTGAAAGTATCAGTAAGGCGATCTCCATTATTGATGGCTTGAAAGTCAGCCTGGATTTTGAAAAGGGCGGTGAAATTGCCAGAAATCTGAGCGATCTGTACAACTATATGCAGGCACAGCTGATGAAGGCGAATCTGGAAAATGATGAAAAGCTGCTAGATGAGGTGCTATCCCTGCTCAATGAAATTCGCAGCGGCTGGGCGGCTATTCCCCAGGATGTGCGCAATGCCCATAAACCCGCCGTTGCAGCAGTAGAATAAGCCATGCTAAAACGACGCTCCCAGTGGCAATCGATTAAAGCCATTAGCCAGCAGATGCAGGAGCAGCTGGCTGAGGGTGACTGGGCGCAGATAATGCTTATGCAGCAACAGCGTCAGGCCATGCTGGATGCGTTTTTTTCCTCCAGTACAGTTGAGCAAACTGAGCAGCAGGCGGCTGAAATTCTCCAGCTACTGGAAATGAATCGACAGATGACCGCCAGCCTGCAACAGACTCAGCATGAAATGTCCGCCGCTTTTCAGAAGTTTATGGGGGCCAGGGCTGGAACCAGAACCTATCAGCAGATCTCCGATCATAAGTAAATCTCTCCCAATAGATTCACAAACGACTTTTAAGACAATCCCTAATACGCTGAAATAAAAGCAAAAATACAAGCTAGAAACAACGTCAGCTTTTTGACATTTGAGCCTGATGTGCTTAACTTGGTTCATATACAAACTGACTGAGTCATAAATGTCCCAAAGCACAGACCATCTCCCCATTCTTTTAATTGAGCAAAACGACCGGATTTTTAATGACATCAAATCATTAATGGCCTTTCTTGCTTACGACACGGTTTACCTGTCCAGCGTTGATCATCTGCCCTCGGCAATTGAAGGCCGGGATTATCATCTGGTCATGCTGGGCGCCGGATTCACTCAGGCTGAACAGCAGCTGGCACTGGAATCTCTGCAGGCTGAGGCCTCTCGAATGCAGGTAGTGCTGCTGGATCATTCCCCGGAACAGGGCGAGGCCTATCAGCAGAATTTCAGCTGTGTTATTGGTCAGCTGCAAACACCTTTAAAGCATGAGGCTTTAAATACCCTGTTGCAGCGAGCTGAAGAATTTCATCAAACCATGCAGCCACAGACAACGGAATCCTTTAAGGAAATTCTCGCCCATGTACCCAAATTAGGCGGCCAGAGCGCGGCCATTCAATATGTACGGACGATGATCGAGCAGGTGGCCAAAACTGATGCCAGCGTATTGATTCTGGGTGAGTCGGGCACCGGTAAAGAGGTGGTAGCACGTAATATTCATGCGCTTTCCAATCGTTGCAAGCAGCATTTTGTGCCGGTGAACTGCGGGGCTATTCCCGCAGATTTGCTGGAGAGCGAATTGTTCGGTCATGAAAAGGGGGCCTTTACCGGCGCCATTGCGGCTCGTCAGGGGCGCTTTGAAATGGCGGAAAAAGGCACTTTATTTCTGGATGAAATCGGTGATATGAGCCTGCCCATGCAGGTAAAACTACTGCGTGTATTGCAGGAACGTACCTTTGAGCGGGTTGGCAGTAATAAAAGTATTTCCGCTGATGTGCGGATTCTGGCCGCCACCCACCGTAATCTGGAGCAGCATATCCGTGATGGAAAATTCCGCGAAGATCTGTTTTATCGCATCAATGTTTTCCCCATCGAGCTGCCATCCCTGAAAGAACGGCTGGACGATGTGCCCCTGTTATTACAGGATCAGATGGATAAATTACAGCAGGAAAAGCGCGGCAGTGTGCAGATGACCGAATCGGCCATGGCCGCCTTAAGTGAATACAGCTGGCCGGGCAATGTGCGGGAGCTGGCCAATCTGGTGGAGCGGCTGAGTATTTTATATCCTCAGGGCACGGTGGATGTGGCGCAACTGCCCGCAAAATACCTGCCGGCCAAATTAAAATCATCCAGTGCGCCTTTTAACCCGGCGCTGATGTTTGCCAGTGATGAGACTGATGAGTTTGTGAATGCTCCGGTCAACGAAGATAGCAGTGCGTTTTTTCAGGAGGATGCAACCGCCGTCGCGGAGCCTGTCACCATTACCGAAGAGGGGTTGGATTTAAAAGAGCATCTGGCGCAAATGGAAATTCAGCTGATTCAGCAGGCGCTGGAGCAATCCAGCGGGGTGGTGGCTCATGCGGCCAAGTTATTGAAAATGCGCAGAACGACCCTGGTTGAGAAATTGAAGAAGTATGGGATTAAGGCTTAGTTGTTAGTCATTAGTTGTAAGTTGTAAGAGCAGCCAGGCAATTGTCTTATATTCAGTCATTCCCGCGCAGGCGCACTACTGTCCGGAATAAAAAAAATCGATGCGTTAAAAAAGGTTGTAGATCCAGGTTTTAAGGGTTAAAACCCTGTTTGCAGACTTAAAAAACAAGGATCTACAACATGTATAGTAATACACGATTAAGCGACATAATGAAAGG
>JALTRC010000254.1 GCA_026998145.1 Gammaproteobacteria bacterium | reverse complement strand
TCCACCGCAGCGTCATTATAGCGATCAAAGCTGTAACAGTTTTTTACCACATCCCCCATAAAATCAGGGAAGCGCCAGGCTTTAAATAGATAGGCGCCAATATCTCCCTGCATTTGCTGAATAAGGGCGCAGAGTGACTGAGTGTCTTCAAATAAATCCTCATCATTTTCTGCCAGCATTAAAATGGGCAGGGCGCCTATATTATGGGTCAGGCCGGCGAGCATGGCCTGCTCTGGATTGAGGTGATTGTAGTTGCTGGCCAGCAGGCGACTGATGGCTGCGGTTTTGGTGCTGGCCAGCCACAGCTCATTAAAATGGGCCTGCATGATGCGGCTGCTGGCATGGTAAAGCTGTTTGATGGCCAGGCCGATAATCAGATCTTTAACCAGTTTTAAGCCCAGCCGGGTAATGGCCATATTAAGGTTTTCAGCTGCTGAGCGGGTTCGGTAAAGGGAGCTGTTTGCGACCTGTAGCAGGCGCACGCTCAGAGCCGGATCCTGGGCAACCAGCTCGGCAATGGTTTGTGCCGAGGCACACTCATCTTCACAGGCTTCGCGAGCCTTTAGAGCAATATCCGGCAGGGATGGCAGCTTTAGCTGTTCGCTGGCAACGGCATCCTGAAGCTGCCGGGTAAACAGTTCTATTTTCTGTTGCATGGCCAATCCTAAAGTGCTCCCAGCGATTGTCGGGTGTCTTCAAGTTTTTGCAGCTGGGATGCATCATCAAAGAAATTCTGATCCGCATCCAGGTGCAGCTTCTGTAATGCAATGGCTGTGCTTTTTTCCGGCAGCCATTCGGCATCCTCATAACACTGGCTTTGTAATATGGCCGCCTGTACCAGATCTGTGTAATCTGCATCGCCATTATGCTGGCGTTCAAAATGATGCCAGCCGGATGTGGCATCTACCAGATGCTGGGGCAGGTTCCAGAAGGAGAGTACGATCCCGGCTACCTTATGTTGAATCTGCTGGCTGATTTCCATAAGCTGCTGGGGATTGTCCAGCAGCTCTTTATCTTTTTCTGCCAGCTTTAAAATGGGCAGGCTGCCGATATTATGCATAAGCCCAGCCAGCATGGCCTGCTCCGGCTCCAGTGGTTTATGTTCAGCGGCCAGCAGTCGGCAGATAGCCGCAATCTCCACGCTGCGTTGCCAGATGGTTTTAAAATGTTCCTGCAATTCCATCGAGCTGGACTGGAATACCTGCTTAATGGCCAGTGCCATAACCAGATCCCGTACGATGCGAGTGCCCAGCCGGGCAATGGCCATTTGTAAACTGTCGATCTCGCATCTGGCACGATACAGGGGGCTATTGGCCAGCTGTAATAAGCGGGCTGAAAGCGCCGCGTCCTGAGACAGAATCTCCGCGATTTGCTGGGCTGAATTATCGTTGCTATTCACGGCCTGATGAATTTTCATGGCCACATCGGGAAGTGTGGGCAGGGTGAGCTGATCGGTTTCAACGGCTTTTTTCAGTTTGATTAAATAATGTTCGGCTTTGTCATTCATGGGAAATTAGTATGATTTGTTGGGCAAAGTGTAGTAAAAATTTAAGCAAAAAGTTACATAGCTATCATCAAATATTAAGAAATATGTGAATTGTAGTATTTCTGTCATATTTGTTTCATTAAATCGTCATTTACACTCCCTAGACTTGCCGCCATTCAAATAACTGTAATGTTTACAGTCGGTGGAGGTTTAGATGACGGTTTATGTTCAACGCAGATTCAGCATGCTTATCGGGCTTGCTTTACTGATTTCTTCAGTGCCGCTTCAGGCAGCTGATAATGTAGATAAGCTCAGTGAGCAGCTGATTAAATTACGCGGAGAAGTGGATGATTTAACCACAGAATTAAATCTCTCGCGGGAAGAACATAAACAGCGCATGAAATATTTATATGTGCAGCAAAGTGATCTTAAAGCGCAACAGGCCCATGATATAGCCAGTATAGATCGTTTGCAGAAAAAGCTTGCCGAGCATCAACAACAGGTGAGTGAATTCGGCGCGGATTCTTCGCAACTTAAACCTGTTTTACTCAAAAATATTGATTCGATTGAAGATTATATTCGTCGGGGAATTCCCTACAAAATCACCGAACGCTTATCTGCTCTTGAAGAACTAAAAACACAGTTAAACAGTAATGTGATTGCAGGCCAGACAGCCGCTAATCGCCTGTGGGCCATAGTGGAAGATGAGATTTCTTTAACTAAAGAAAATGGATTATTCCGTCAGATAGTGACTATTAATAATGAAGAATATCTATCCAGCATTGTTCGTGTTGGCATGATGCTGATGTACTTTAAAACCAATGATGGTATTTATGGAAAGGCCGATAAAAAAGCGGGTGAATGGCGTTATGTGGTTTTAAATAATTCCCGTGATCAGGATGATATCGATCGTTTGATTGATGCCTATAAAAAGCAGATACGAACCGGTTATTTTGAGCTGCCGTCAGCATCCATTCTTTGAGGTTAGAAAATGAATATCCTGAATAAACTAATAATTTCAATTGTATTGCTTAGCGGTCTGTTTTTACCTGTGGCCTCTGTTCTTGCGGATACCGATCTGGACGCTGCTTTTCGCAAGGAATTTGCCTTTATGGAAAACCAGAAGCGTGTTTTGCAGCAGCGACTGGCCGAGCAAAAGGTAAAAGCACAACAGGAACAAAATAAGATAGCCGCAGAGAATGCGCGAATTGAAAAAAAGCTGATTGATCTGGAAAATCAGAATAGCCGTTTAAATCAGCGTATTCTGGAAGCCGAACGGATGATTGATTCGGCGGAGTCGGGACAGGCTGCGCTTGAGTCAACCTATGAACAGGCAAATGCCAGCCTGCATGATTATGGATTTGGTGAAATTAAAAAGGACAAGGTCTTTAATCAGTCTACTCATCCGAAAAAACTTTCAATGATTTTTGATCATGCCAATGATTTATTGTCAAAATTATCTTCAGTATATAAAGAACAATCTCAATATTATCTGGCTGATGGTCGCAAGGTGGATGGTGAGATTATTTATCTGGGTAATGTGGCCGCTTATGGTGTGAGTCCTCAGGCATCCGGTGCACTGGCGCCAGCGGGAGAGGGTGATTTTAAACTCTGGAGCCGGGATGCTGCGGATACAGCGAAAAGTCTTGCAGAAGGAATCGTGCCGGCTTATCTGAAGGCCTTTATTTTTGAATCATCCCGCACGGCTGTAGATGCGGATCAGGATAAAACTCTGCTGGATATTATCCAAAGTGGTGGCAGCATTGCCTGGATTATTGTGGCTCTGGGTATGATTGCATTAATAATGATCATTTTACGCGCCATGTTCCTGAAACGCTCCGGCTCGGATGCGGAAAAAATGCTGGCTATGATTCGTGATGATGTGTCACAGGGACAACTGCAATCGGCACTGGCAAAATGTGAACATGTGAAAAGTGCTGCCTCTCGTGTGGTTCAGGCAACATTGCGAAATGCGGATCGTGACCGGGATCATATCGAAGATATTATTTCGGAAAGTATTCTCCATGAAAGCAAATATCTGAATCGCTACGGTGCTTTTATTATGGTGATTGCCGCTGTTTCACCATTGTTAGGTTTATTGGGAACCGTAACCGGAATGATTGCCACCTTTGATGTGATTACCCAGTTTGGTACAGGTGATCCGAAACTTTTATCCGGTGGTATTTCAACCGCGCTGGTAACCACACAGCTGGGTCTGGTTGTGGCTATTCCCGCCCTGATGCTGGGTAATATGATGTCCAGCTGGAGTAATCGTATCAAGGATGATATGGAAAATTCAGCCTTGCGGGTTATTAACCTTTATGAGAAAAGTCGTCTGCCTGAAGTTCCGGCAAAGGCTGCCTGAATATGAATCCCTTATTTACCTATCTTGAATCCGGTGGGTTTATTGTCTGGCCATTATTTAGCCTGGCAGTGTTGCTCTGGTATGGACTGGGATACCGCTTTTCCGTATTACAGCGAGGCGCGGCTAAAAAAAATGTACGTTTGCTGATTGACCTATATAAAGAGCAACAATGGCCTGCACCTAAAGGTATTTTAGAAGAAGCCATTATGAAAGCCGAGGCTTTAAAAAATCAGAATTTACCTGAGCTTCGCCGCCATCTTGATGAGATTTTCTGGGTTTATAAAAAAGAATTTAATCGTTATAAGGTGCTGATTAAAACCATTGTCTATAGTGCACCTTTGCTGGGTTTGCTGGGTACGGTTGGCGGTATGATAGAAACCTTTGATGCCCTGCGCAGTATGAATATGTATACCCAGTCGGGTGGTATTGCCGGGGGAATATCCAAAGCCCTGATTACGACCCAGCTGGGACTGGCAGTGGCGATCCCCGGCATGGTGGTGAGTGGTATTTTAAATAAACGACAGACCAATATCGAAATGGA